>NZ_JBNCKS010000065.1:0-34191 GCF_049841635.1 Micromonospora sp. DT44
AACTGGCACACCGGCCAACCGGTCATGCGATCCCTGACCGCCTACGACCACTGACCCCTTGGAATCGATCATCTAGGCCACGCCGCACAGGTTAAAGATCAAGCTAGGGCCTGTTCCACAGCCGCTGGCGGGCCGAAGCAGCAGGCCCGAGCGCCGAGGGGTGATCCCCCTCAGCCGTGACGCGAAAACATGATCTAGGCACGATTGAAACATCATGATCTTATGTGCGTCATGATCCGTAACACCGATCGAATCCTCGATTAACCGTCGAGGGCTTAGGTGGGGGAGCGCTCCCATGCGGGTCGCGGTTGACGAGGAGCTCCACACAGGGGCGATGGAAGGGAGTCTCGTGTCTACACGCACGAGCGGAAAAAATCTGCGAAGACTGGCGATACCGACGCTGGTCGCAGCGATGCTCGCCGGCACAACCGGTGTCGCGGGATCAGCGTCGGCAGCGCCGGGTGACCGGTCGCCCAGCGGCGGCGCAGGCTACTTCACCAAGGGATCGGACCGGCGCACCACCCTGACCGACGGCGCCGATCGTCGCGCCGACGCCGAAGGGACCAGCCCGAAGACCGCCGTGGACGCCAACGGCTCGGGCGTCTACGTCGTCGAGCTGGCCGAGGCGCCGCTGACCACCTACGTCGGCGGGACGTCCGGGCTCGCGCGGACCCGCCCCACGCCGGGCGCCCGACTGGACGTGACGTCGGCGCCGTCGCAGGCGTACCGCCGGCACCTCGACGCGCAGCGATCCGCTGTCGCCGCCGCGGCCGGCGTCCAGGTCAAGGCCGCCTACACGGCCGCGTTCAACGGGTTCTCGGCGACGCTGAGCGCCAAGCAGGCGAACGCGCTGCGGGCCGACAAGCGCGTCCGCGCCGTCACCGCCGCGCGGGCGCTGGGCACCCGATCGGCGACGCCGCTCACGACCGCCCCGACCGCCGGTACGCCGATCGCCTCCACGGCCGCCGCGTCCACGACGGCCGCGGCCGCGAAGCCGGCCAAGCCGGTCAAGCCCGGCCCGGCCACCGGAGCGGGCATGGTCGTCGGCGTCCTGGACACCGGCATCTGGCCGGAGAGCGCGTCGTTCGCCAAGAAGATGCCGGCGCCCAAGACGTGGCACGGCACCTGCCAGACCGGCGTGGCCTTCGTGGCCGAGCACTGCAACGGCAAGATCGTCGGTGCCCGGTACTTCGCCGACACCTGGCTCGCCGGCGGTGGCTCCGTACCCGAGGGTGAGTTCCTGTCGCCCCGCGACGCGGCCGGGCACGGCACCCACACCGCGTCCACGGCCGCCGGTCTGCCGGTGCGGGACGTCACCATCGACGGCCGCTCCTACGGCGCCGTCTCCGGTGTCGCGCCGGACGCCCAGATCGCCGTCTACAAGGTGCTCTGGGGTGGGATGGGCTACGACGCCGACATCATCGCCGGCATCGACGCGGCAGTCTCCGACGGTGTGCAGGTCCTGAACTTCTCCATCGGCAGCGACCTCGGCGACTGGGAGGCCAACACGCCCATCGGTGTCGCCTTCCTCAACGCCACGCTGTCCGGCGTCTTCGTGGCGGCGTCGGCGGGCAACACCGGCATCGTGAGCGGTGCCATCAGCAACGCGGCGCCCTGGGTCACCACGGTGGGCGCGGCGGTGACCAACGCCAACGAGGCGACGGTCAAGCTGGGTGACGGCACGAAGTTGGTCGGCGGCTCCCTGGACGCGCTGCCCGGCGACGCCTCGCGGCCGATGGTCTTCGGCGACCAGGCCGGCTCGCTGGAGCAGGGCTCGGCGTACTGCGAACCCGGCAGCCTGGACGCGGCCAAGATCAAGGGCAAGGTGGTCGCCTGCGCGCTGTCGACCCCCTTCAACTCCGCGCTCGAGGTGAAGGAGAAGGGCGGAGCGGCGATGGTGGTGTTCGACCCGTCCGGCAACTACCGCGTCAACTCCATCTACAACTTCCCGGTGGTCTACCTGAACACCGAGAAGCAGGCCGGCACGCTGTTCAACTACCTGATGCGCCACCCCACGGACGCCAAGGTGTCGCTGCGCACCGGTGGCGACGGCTCCAGCGTCCCGGGGATCCCGAGCGTGGCGGACTTCTCCTCCACCGGCCCGGACAAGGTGACCCTCGGCGTCTTCAAGCCGGATCTGGTAGCACCGGGGACGGACATCATCGCCGCGGTCTCACCGTCGGGCAACTTCGGGCGGAACTACGACGCGTACTCCGGAACCTCGATGGCCTCGCCCTAC
The DNA here is from genome assembly GCF_049841635.1 of Micromonospora sp. DT44. Lineage (NCBI taxonomy): Bacteria > Bacillati > Actinomycetota > Actinomycetes > Micromonosporales > Micromonosporaceae > Micromonospora > Micromonospora sp. DT44. The sequence continues at coordinate 2,240 of NZ_JBNCKS010000065.1, forward strand.
GTGGCCGGCGCGGCCGCGATCCTGCGCGCCACCCACCCGACCTGGTCTCCGGGGACCGTCGCCTCGGCCCTGCGGACCACCGCCACCGACACCCGGGGCACCAGCAACCCGCTGGACCAGGGCAGCGGCTTCATCAACCTGACCGGAGCCAAGGATCCGGGCCTGGCCATCGAGCCGACCGCGGCCGACCTGGTCGAGTTCAGCGAGACGGCCCAGCCCGACGGCAAGGAACTCAACCTGCCGGCCATCTCGCTGCGCGATTACGACGGCACCCACCCGGTGACCATCAAGCGCACCCTGACCAACGTGGGTACGACGCGGGAGACCTACCGGTCATCGGTGTCCGGCCTGCCCGGCATGACGGTTGCGGTGTCGCCCGCGTCGGTGACGCTCGCGCCCGGCAAGTCCGCGACGGTGTCCATCACGCTGCGCCGGGGCAGCGCCCCCTGGGACCGGTACGTCACCGGGTCGATCACCTGGCGCGGCAAGGTCCACAGTGCCCGCATCCCCGTCGCCGCCCGCCCGTGGGGCATCACCCCCCGGCCGTACGCTGACGACGGCGAGGAGTTCGGCCGGATGACCAGCGGCTCGTTCGGCTACGCCCAGCCGGGCTTCACCGGCCCGCTCACCGGGCGCAGCACCGGCTACACGCCGATGCTCCGGGACTCGTACTCGATGCCGGCCGGCGTGTACGGCGGCGTGTTCGACCCGAGCGCGTCCGGCGTGAAGAAGGTCGACTTCACGGTGCCGGCGAACACCGCCGGCATCATCGTCGAGGCCAACACCGAGGATCCGAACACGAACCTCGACCTGTACCTGTACAAGGGCGACAAGCTCGTCTACAGCAGCGACAGGTACTGGACCAGCACGGAGCAGGCGTACAAGTTCCTGCCCGAGCCGGGTCGCTACACGGCCTACGTGTTCGCGCAGGTGCCCGGCGGCCCGGTCGTGGACTTCCAGTTGAGCCACGCCATCATCGGCCGCAACGCCACCTACGCGCCGGCGACGCTGACGTTGCCGTCGACGACCGAGCGCGGTATGAGCCTCAACTTCACGTTGAAGCCCAACCGGCCGCTGCCCGAGGGCGACTTCTGGGCGTACACCGAGTACCGCACCAACGGCACGGTCGTCCCCGGCAACCTCGTGAACACCCAGCAAAGTTCCTGGGAGGAGTAGCCGTACCGACATCGGGGGGCGGCGCCGTCGTGCGCCGCCCCACTGCCTTTTCTAGCGCTGCCAGGCGTCGATGGCGCGCACACCGTCGCGCATGGTCCGGTCGAGGATGGCGGGATTGCCGCTGCTGCCCTCCCAGCCCTGGTCGTTGAACACCGTCACCACGTTGTCGACCCGAGCCACGGCGATCTGGCTGGAGGTCTCGCCGCTGGTGGGCTCGCCGCCCAAACTGGTGGCGGCCCGCGTATGGGTCACGAGCAACGCCTCGTCACCGACACCGGTCACCGCCTTGCTCTGGACCGTGACCTTGTTGCCGTCCTGGTCGAAGGAGGGGCACGCCCGGACCGCGTCGCCGAGGCGGCGCAGGTAGTCGGTGGCGCCGTCCCCGTCGAAGGTGAAGATGGTCTGGTGGATCATGCCTTGCGGCACGTTGGTGTCGGGCTCGCCGGCCTTCTTGTACGTCACCGTCATGGCCGCGCTCGCGGTGACCTGTCGACCGCCGGTGCCGAACTCGTTGGCGCACAGCTTGGGCAGGGCCTCGGTGACGTCCGTCGGACGGCGGGGAGACCTGCGCAGCTCGGATGGTAGCTCCACGAAGGCAGACGTCGGGATGGTCGTCGGGGCGCTGGCGCTCCCGGACGGCTGGTCGGTCGGACTCGCCGGGGCCGACGTCGTCGACGCGCCCGACGGCGTCGCGTCGGATCCCTCCTCGGCAGCCGTGCAGGCGGTGCTCAGCGCGACGGTGCCCACCAGCGGCAGGATCAGCCCGAGCATCCGAGGCGCTCTCACGGTCGGCGGCAGTGCGTATCGGCTCATGGTTCCCCCTCACCTCGACCTGAGAAGTTCCCCGCCGGTGGCGACCGGAAACGATCAATGCCGCGTGGCGACCGAGGTCGGGCGGTCGTGTCGCGCGAACCGGATGCGTCTACGCGGCCGCCGGGATGACGGCCTCGATGAGGTGCGGTCCGTCGTGGGCCAGCGCTCGGGAAAGCTGGTCCGCGAGTTGCTCGGCGGTGGTGACCCGACTGGCCGGCATGCCGAAGGCGTTCGCCAGACCCACGAAGTCGATCTGAGGGCTGGCCAGGTCGAACAGCGGGTTCTCGTCCGGGTTGGTGTGACCCGGACGATCACTGAAGTACTTCCACTCCTGGCGCAGGATCGCGTACGCGCGGTTGTTGAGGACCACGTTGGTGATGTTCAACTGTTCGCGGACCTGGGTCCACAACGCGGTGACGGTGTACATGACGCAGCCGTCGGCCACCAGCGCCAGTACCGGCCGGTCGGGTGCCGCGACGGCGGCGCCGACGGCGAGGGGCAGGCCGTCACCCATCGCTCCGCCGGTCTGCATCAGCACGTCGTGGCGCGGCGCGCCAGCGGTGGCGGCAGCCAGGGCGGTGCCGGAGCTGACACTCTCGTCGATGACGATGGCGCGTTCGGGCAGCAACGCCGCGACGACGTCCGTCCAGTTCTGCAGGGTGAGGTTCCCCTTCGGCAGCGCCGGTCGACGCGGTTCGGTCACCGGGGCGGACGTGTCCGGTGCCACCAGGTCGGCGAGTCGGTCGAGCGCGGCGACGGCGTCCTGGCCAACCTCGGCCAGGACGTGCGTCTGCGCTCCCTCGGGTACGAGCAGGCTCGGTTGATCGGAGTAGGCGAAGAAGGAGACGGGTGCCTTGGTTCCCGCGACGATGACGTGCCGAATCCCGTGCAGTTGATCGAGCACCTGATCCGGATAGAAGCCGAGCCGGGGAAACATGGGTAGGCCGGCCCCACGCTCGACCCGGTTGGAGTACAACTCCTGAAACACCCGCGCGCCCGTCGACGCCGCGATACGGCCGGCGGCCATCAGACCCGACTCCCGCAGCGCGGTCCCGCCGATGATCAGGGCGGTGGACTCCCCGGCACGAAGGACCTCCGCGATCCGCGCGAGCACCTCCGGGCTGACGGTCGGCGTCGCGCGGGGCGGCATCGGCGGTGCGGCCGTGCCTCCGTCCGACCACGACACGTCCGCCGGCATGATGACGGTGGCGACCTGACCGGGGGGCTCCAGGACGGCGGCGAGCGTGGCCGCGCCGTCGGGGCCGGCCCCGGCCGCGTCCTCGGGTCGGCGGACCGGGCCACGCAGCCATCCGCCCAGGGCGGCGATGTCCGAGTTCAACGGGGGATCGAAGGCGGTGTGGAACGTCGCGTGGTCCCCGACGATGTTCACCACCGGCGAGTTGGCGCGTCGGCTGTTGTGCAGATTCGTGAGCCCGTACGCGAGCCCTGGCCCGAGATGAAGCAGGGTCGCCGCCGGCCTGCCCGCGATACGGGCGTAGCCGTCGGCCGCGCCGGTGACGACGCCCTCGAAGAGGGCGAGCACTCCGCGCAGTTCGGGAACCGACTCCAGCGCCCCGACCAGGTGCAGCTCGGTGGTGCCCGGGTTCGTGAAGAGCACCTCGACGCCGCCGTCAACCAGCGTCCGCAGCAGTGCTTCGGCACCGTTCACACCCATCACCTCACCGACGGCTGAACCAGCAATGATCAGATCCTAAGGGCGCATTTCGGACTAAAGTGGTGACGCTTGTGAAATAGCTCGACGGAGATCGGGGATGCGGGATGAAGCAGGGGTACACCGAACGCACCTACCAGGCCCGACGCCTGGACATCAGCGTCGATCGACCGTACGAGGAGTTCCGGCGGCAGTACGAGCAGGCCGTCCCGCGCTACGACGCCGCGGCGTTCGACGCCCTGGTGGCCCGCGACGCCCCCTGGGACGACGTGCTCGCCCTGATGCGCGAGCGTGCGCCCCACGACTTCCTCATCTACTGGAGCAGCGGCGATCTGCGGCCGATGATGAGCCTCGCGGGTGATGCCGGCAACGCTGCCGAGTACCTGATGGGCAACCACACCATCGCCGAGAAGATGTACCGGCACGACCCGACCGCCATGCTGTACGCGCCGTTGCGCACGATGATCGGCGATGTGCCCGACGGCGGGACGCGGTTCGTGATCGAGCAGCCCAGTCGTACGTTCGGCTCGTTCGGCGTGGAGGCGATCCACGAGGTGGGCGTGCAGCTCGACGGCGAGGTCGCCGCCCTCCTGGCGCATCTCGACGTACCCGTACCGGAGGGCCTGTCGAGTTAGCGCGCCGGGTTCGTCAGGGCCGGACAACTTCGATGACGATCACGGTGACATTGTCGTGTCCACCCTGGTCGATCGCCAAGGCCACGAGTTGGTCGGCAATGTTTCCCGAGTTGCTGTCGGAGTCGAGCGCAGCTCGAATCTGCTCTTGCGGCACGTACGAACTCAGTCCATCAGAGCACAACAGGACTCGGTCGCCGGGCTGAAGCTGGAGAGGCCTCAGGTCGGCCGACCGGCCGTCGGCCCGTCCGTCGAGGAAGCGGGCTAGCCTCCCGGGGAGGTTGGGCACCTCCTCGGCGTCGGCGACGAGGTGTTCGTAGGTGTGATCCTCGCTGATCTGGACCAGGGCGTTGTTGCGGGAGCCGTGGCGTCGGATCAAGTAGGCCCGGGAGTCCCCAACGTTCGCCACGACCGCATGACTGCCGGCATGCAGCAGAGCGACGAACGTGGTGCCCATCCCCGCCAGATTCGGGTTCTCGCGGACCTTCCTCCGTAAGTCGTCGCTCGCGTCGTTGATGGCCCGTCCCAAGGAGTCAGCAAGATCCTCAGGATCCACCATGCGGTCGTACGCCTCCACGGCAGCGACGACCGTGCTGCTCGCGATGTCACCGGCAACGTGGCCGCCGAGACCGTCGGCAACCACGTAAAGCCACCGTCCTTGGTGGTGAGAGTCCTCGTTTCGCCTGCGGACGAGGCCCTGGTGCGTCCGGCTGGCCGCCACGAGCGTGAGGGCCACGGTCATGACCCGCTTCTCGGCTCGCCGTCAGGCCACGGCTCCTTCGCGTTCGCGTCGCGGTGCAGGACGTGGACCGTCTCGACTCGGTCGCTCGCCACGACGTACTCGGTTACCTCGACCGGCTTCTGGTCGCCCCCGGAGGTGCCGACCCGCACGATCTCCAGTACGGGCAGGTTGGTGGGGATCTCCAGAAGAGCTGCTTCGTCTCTGCTGGGCATCCGGGCGCGGTGAATCTCCATCCAACTGATCGGCCAGTGGCCGGCGTTCTCGATGTGGTGCAGCCACTCGCCCGCCGCCGGGCTCGCGTCCAGGTTGGCGACGATGTCGGCGACGCGCGGGTGAATCCACGAGATGTTGATTTGGAACGGGGCCTCGGACGCTGGCCCGGTAACCCGGAACCGGCGAAGCACTTCGGTGCCGGGCTCCACTCCCAGAAGCTTGGCGACGCGGGGATCGTCCAGTCGGGCCGGCGCGTTGACGGCCTTGCCGTGGCTGACCCACACCTCCTGGCTGCTTGCCGAAGGGAACGAGTATCCGGTTGCCTGCTCGTTGCGCTTGACCAGATCGCCGCGGGGTCGACGTGGACGTATCGTGCCGTATCGAACGGCGATGCCCCGCCCCTGGACGGCCCACACGTAGCCCTCGGTCTCCAGCAGGGCGATGGCCCGCCCGACGGTGTCGCGGTTGGCGTCGTACTCGCCCGCGAGATCGTTGAGGGTCGGAAGCCGCGCACCCGGTGCCCATTCTCCGGCTTCGATTCGATCTCTGATCATGGACGCGATGTTCAGGTAGCGCGAGTGCACCGGCACGTCAACGCCCTTCCCGGTTGTCCATAGACAAGCCTTGACTCTGGGTCAGATTGTCCCCACACTATCTGGTAAGAATTGTCCCAAGACAATGTGGTGCCGATGAAGCCGAGGTCGGGGTCGGCCGGCGCGACCGGCGCGCGGAGAGCCCTCAGGAGGTGGATGTCCATGACGGGAAATTGCGGCGATCCAGAAGCGTCGCACGCGAGGAGTCGACCGATGCTGGAAAGCCCGACGGTTGTCGTGGCGGAAGTGCCGCAGGTCTTCGTTCTCATCAGGGATGAGAAGGTTGTCGGCTACCTCTTCGACCTTCCCTCGGGTGCGGTGGCCATTCTGGACGGCGCGCGGGAGATCGTCCGATCGGACTCCCTGGACGACTTCGCCAGGTTCTTCGGCCCCTTGCTGGATCTCGACATTGCGGAGGTCAGGCAGGACCGCTAGACGTGCCGTCTCTGGCGGCCCGGGACGTGGGCGGTGGTGGACGGGTTGACCCGCCCACCACCGATTCCCATCAGGTGACCGTGACGCTCAGGTTGAGGGAGCGGGTCTCACCCCCGGTGTACGTAATCGTCACGCGGGCGGTGAAGGTGCCCTTGCGCGCGTAGCTGTGACTCGTCGACCGCAGCGTCGCGCCGTGCGCACCGGTGGTGTTGTCGCCGAAGTCCCACGCGTAGTCGGTGATGCTCTGCCCGGACGGTGCGGTCGCGGTGGCGGTCAACGTGGTGGTCAGCGGTGCGGCGCCGCCGGTCGGGTTGGCCGCGATCGCCAGGCTTCCGCCCGGCTCCTGCTTGACGCCGGCGCCGTTGAACCGCATCCAGTCCAGCGACATCAGGTCCGGCGTGCCGCCGACCTGCGCCGCGTTGACGAACTTCGCGTACAGCGTGGTGGTGCCGGTCGGTTTGTTGGTGAGCGTGACCGTGGGTGACACCAGGTTGTCCCACCCGCCGGTGGAGCCGATGGTGGCTGTACCGATCAGCGTCCCGGTGGGTGAACCGGTTCGCAGCTCGAGGGTGCCGCCGAGGCCGCCGTTGGTGACCCCGAGCGTGACCGAGCCGATGTTGCGCAGGTCCACCGGCCCGTACGCCGCCCAGTCGTTGTGGTCGACGTCGCCGAGCCGCCTGCCGGCCCGGGCGGTGGTCCGGTCGTTGACGATCAGACCGGACTGGGTGCTGAAGTGCTCGGCCTCCTTGCTCTTGGGCTGCAATTGGATCCGGGTCGAGCCGGTCAGCGCCGGTACGCCGCCGGACGCGCCACCGTCGGTGTACTGCGCGGTGATCAGCGTGTAGAGGTTCTGCCCCGGCCCGTGCCCGTCACCGGCGTCCGCCTCGGTGGCCAGCAGGCCGGAGCAGCCGGTGTAGACGTCCAGCGGGTGGGCGTGGGTGTCGTGGCCGAGCTGCGTCTGGACGGTCACCTTCGCGCAGTCGATGGTGGTGTCCTCCGGGTCGGTGACCGTCACCGTGTACGGGATCTTGTCGCCGAAGTCGAAGAAGCCGCCGTCGGGCACGGTGATGGTGACCGTCGGCCGGGTGTTGCCGACCACCACGTCGGTGACGGCGGTGGCGGTCAGGCCGTTGCCGCTGTTGCGGACGGTCAGCCGGGCGGTGAACTTCCCGGCAGCCGAGTAGGTGAAGCTCGGGTTGGCGGCGGTGGAGTCGGTGGTGCCGTCGTTGGTGAAGTCCCAGGCGTAGCTGAGCGCGGTGCCGTCGCCGGCCGCCGTGCCGGCCGAGGAGAAGCTGACCGTCAGCGGCGTACGCCCGGTGTCCGGAGTGGCGGTGATCTTCGCGGTCGGTGGTCGGCCGTTCGCCACGTAGTCGATCCGGTAGATGCCGGCGCCGGCGTTGCTGCCGCCGCGACCGCTGCCGGTGCCCTCGCCGAAGTCGATGACGTAGAGCGAGCCGTCCGGGCCGAACTCCGCCTCGAAGGGCTGGATCCAGCTCATGTTCTCGAAGATCCCGTTGATCGACTGGAGGTCACCGACGGCCGTGGGGGCGAAACGCGAGTTGCTGAAGGTCTGCGCCGTCTTGTGGATCGACAGCGTCTTGAACCATCTGCGGGTGAACTCGTACGTGATCCACTTGCCCTCGAAGTACTCCGGGAACTTGGTGGTACGGGTGTTCGCCGGGTCGAAGTCGTAGACCGGCCCGCTCATCGGGCCGCCACCGCCGGTGCCCACCTCGGGGAACTGGGTGGAGGCGGAGTACGCGTACCAGACCAGCGCCGGCTTCGCCGCCGGCAGGGTGGTCAGGCCGGTGTTGTTGGGGGAGTTGTTCACCGGCGCCGCGCAGGTGAACCTCGCCCCGGAGGTGCTGGTGGCGAAGTTGTAGTCGTTGAACGGGATGTTGTTGCCCACGCAGTACGGCCAGCCGAAGTTGCCGGCGGTCGTGATGCGGTTGAACCCGACGGTCCCCTCCGGTCCGCGGTTCGCGTCCGCGGCACGGGCGTCCGGGCCGTAGTCACCGACGAGCACCGCGTTCGTTCCCGGCTCGATGGTGATCCGGAACGGGTTGCGCAGGCCCATCGCGTAGATCTCCGGTCGGGTCCGCGCGGTGCCGGCGGGGAAGAGGTTGCCGCTGGGCACGGTGTACGTACCGTCGGCCTGCGGGGTGATCCGCAGGATCTTGCCGCGCAGGTCGTTGGTGTTACCTGCGGTGCCCTGGGCGTCCCAGGCGGCCCGCCCGGACTGCTCGACGATCGGGGTGTAACCGCTGGACGCGAAGGGGTCCGTGTTGTCGCCGATCGCGGCGTACAGGCGACCGGCCGCGTCCATAGCCAGCGATCCGCCCATGTGTGAGTTGGCCCGACCCACGCCCCGGTACGTCGGGACGGTCAGCAGCCGCTTCTCCGAGGAGAGCGCGACGCTGTTGTTCGCCACCGTGAACCGGGACAGGTTGAGCTGTTTGAGGGTCTTGTCCGACCAGAGCAGGTAGACCCAGCCGTTGCTGGCGAAGTCGCGGTCCAGGGTCATCCCGAGCATTCCGTCGGACTGGTCGGTCATCGCCGAGGTGTACGCGAGGTCGAGCAGCGTGGTGACCTGGAGCGTGTCCGAGTCGACCACCTTGAGCGCACCGGTGCGCTGGATGTAGTAGACCTTGCGGTCCGGCGCGACGGCCAGCTCGAACGGGTCGGCCAGGTTCTCGGTGACCAGCCCGACGCGTTCGAACGTGCCGGTCCTGCTGGCCGAGCAGTCCCCGGCGACCGCGCCCGCGGCCCACTCGATGCCGTAGCGCAGGTGCTCCAGGAACGGGGCGCTGCTGAACTGGGAGCTGGCGTGCCCACCGGCGGTGAACCAGGACCGGCCGCCGTCGTAGCGCTGACACCAGGAGTACGCGTGGTCGACGCCCTCGTCCAGGCCGCTGATCCCGTCACGCACCTTGATCTGGGCGAGGGTGTGCACGTTGCCGGTCGGGTTGGTCCGCCAGTTGTACCACTCCTCGCTCTGCTCCCATAGCTCCGGCAGGTTGCGGGTGGAGGGGTGGGCGCGGTCGAGGACCTTCACCCGCCCGGGGTACGTGCCGCCGGTGGCCGAGAAGTCCGGGTGGTAGTCGAAGATGGTGCCGACCAGGCCCTCGTACCAGGACCAGTCACGTTCGCTGGCCGAGGCGGCGTGCAGGCCGGCCCAGCCGCCGCCGTTGCGAATGAACGTCTGCAACGCCGCGCGCTGGCTGGCGTTGAGCAGGTCGCCCGAGGCCGGGGTGGAGTTGGTGTTGTTGAAGACCAGGGCGTCGAAGGTGGCGAGGTTGGCGTCGGTGAAGGCGCCCGCGTCGGTGGTGGCGACGACCTCGAAGTTGTGGGTGGCGCTCCCTGTCGGACGGTGAGGGTCGGAAAGCGCTTTCTCGCTGCCCGCATCACGGTACTGACAGCCAGTTATGAGCGTCAATAGACGGTTTCCTGTGACGCTCGCGGCCCCCGCGCCCACACTGGCGGGCTTACGCTGTTCCTCTGGGTGCGTTCTGCGACGGTGCGAATACGACTTCAGGTCGAGCTATCGACGCGTGTCCGAGGAGGGCATTGATGAACACCACAGCACGGGACGTCGTCGAGCGGGTGCTGCGGGCGGGCCGCGACCTCGATGTCGACAGGTTCGTCGGGTTGATGGCGCCCGACGGGTACATCGAGTGGCCGTTCCGCCCGCCCGGTGTGCCCGCGCGGGTGCGGGGCCGCGACGATATCCGCAGGCATCTGACCGAGGTCGGCGATGGATTCATCAGGATTGCGGAGCACCGCAACGTGGTGGTGCACGAGACGACCGACCCGGAGGCGGTCATCGTCGAGTACGAGGCGCGCGGCACCGTCGTCCCGACCGGCGCGGCGTTCGAGCAGACGGTCGTCGCCGTGTTCCGGGTCCGCGACGGCCAGATCCTGTCGTACCGCGACTACATCAACCCGCTGCCTCTGCTCGACGCGCTGGCCAGCGTCAGCGGCGGCGTCCGCGCGTAGCCGCCAGTCGCCCGTGCACGTCACCCTCGCGACGAACCCCGGTCGGGCGAGCCGGCCGAACGAGGACTTCGTGGGGGCGGTGCCCGGCGCTGTCGTACTGCTGGACGGTGCCGGCATTCCGGGGGCCGAGGCGCTTTGCGCGCACGGCGTCGCCTGGTACACCCACCGCCTGGGTGGCACGCTGCTCGGCGGTCTTTCGCGGGCCGACGGGCGGGACCTCGCGGCCATCCTCGCCGACGCCATCGCTGAGACGGCCGCCGCCCATCGCGCCACCTGCGACATTGCCGATCCCAGCAGCCCTCAGGCCACCGTCCTGATGGCCCGCGCCGACCGGGGACGGCTGGAACACCTTCTGCTCGCGGAGTCGTACCTCGTGCTCGACCAGGTCGGCGGCGGCGTGCGGGTGGTCACCGACGAGCGCGAGGTGACCGCCAGGCGCGAATGCTCGGTACCCCTGGCCGGCGTCACACCCGGAACCCCGGAGTACGACCACATCCGCGCCTCCTGCGCCCTGGCACTGCGCGCTCGTCGGAACCAGCCGGGCGGTTACTGGATCGCCAAGGACGATCCGCGCGCGGCGTGGGAGGCGGTGACCGGGAGCGTTGCCCTCGACGAGTTGAACGGCATCGCGGTGCTCAGCAACGGTGCCAGCCGGATCGTCACCCCGTACGGTCTGACCGACTGGCCGGGGGTGCGGGAACTACTTGCCACCGACGGTCCGTCCGGCGTCATCCGCCGCGTTCGCGAGTTCGAGGCCGAGGTGAGCGGCGGCCCCGACGCCCTGGTCCCGGACGATGCCACCGTGGCCCACTACCGTCTGATGCCGTGATGGAGTACGAGTTCGAGGGTACCGTGTGGGAGTGGCGAGGGCCGTCGCCGTACCATTTCGTGACGATCTCACCCGAGTGCGTCGAGATGGTGCGGCAGGTGGCCTCGGCGGTCACCTACGGCTGGGGCATGATCCCGGTGGAGGTGCGCCTCGGGCGCAGCAGGTGGCGGACCTCGCTGTTCCCGAAGGACGGAGGCTACGTCCTCCCGCTGCGGGACTCGGTGCGTACCAGGGAGGGCATTGCCCTCGACGACGTCGTGCGCATCCACCTTGCTGTCCGGCCGCGGTAGCGCCGCTCGCCCACCCGCCCTGGTCGGACGCTGAGCCACAGCGCCCGACCAGGGGCACCCGCTAGAGGTACGGGCGCGTGATCAGTTCGATCGCGTGTCCTGCGGGGTCCTTGAAGTACACCCCGCGACCACCGTGCTCGCTGTTGGTCTCTCCGGGCCGCTTCATCTGCGGGTCCGCCCAGTACGTGATGCCTCGTTCCTCGATGAACGCGAGGCATCGCGGGAACAACTCATCGTCGACGAGGAACGCGTAGTGCTGCATCTGGATGTCCACCGGCGGCTCGGCGAACTGGAGCAGTACACCCTCGTCCAGCAGAACGTTGACGAACAGCCCCCACGAGGGCGCCTCCGGGAGTCCGAACAGTTCCCGGTAGAACGCCGCCGACGCGTGCTTGTCCTTCGCGGCGATGATGGTGTGGTTGAACGTGACTGTCATGCGTACCCGTCTTTCGGTCGATCCGAAGACCCGACCGGAAGCACACGGCGTCCAGCAGCCGCACTGATTGACAGACCCCGAAGGCGGCAACGCCCCGGACCCATGCGGGAGACGCGTACGCGTCGATCTCGGCATGGCGGCTGAAGTAGCCAGAACCTCCGGGGGTAGGCCCATCTGGGGCGCATGAGCAGGCTAACACGACGTCCTCTCGGGTGACCACGGGGCGCGGCCACGCGAACTCGAAGCTGATCGTGCGGTTTCCCGACTCTTCGGCAGGTGCCGACGGGTTCCGCTGGCGCAACGAGGCGCGGCAGCCCGACGGGGCGTGGCGACTCCAGCAGACGTTCCAGGTGTGGAGGCGGGGCTCAGCTGCGTCACCCGCAAAGGGGCAAGGGGTGCGCCGAGCCGGGCCTCCGCGCCGACGCGCTCGCCAGGAATCGGTCTCTCGCGCGGCCGACGACGTCCGGCGTCCTACGCCCCATCCGTCGCCAGGAGCAGCGCCTCCGCGCCGACCGGGCGGAACCCGGCCGCCTGGAAGGCGCGTACGCTGCGGGCGTTGCCGGCGGCCTGCTGTGCCCAGAGCGGTTGCCCGTCGGGTACGAGGTGCCGGGCGGCCGTGGCCAGCGCCCGCCCCAGGCCCCGGTGGCGACAGTCCTCGTCGACCTCGATCGCCGTCTCCCAGCGGCCCGCCACGCCTCGGCCGAGCACGACCACCCCGCCGTCGGCGGCCCAGACCCGAACGTCGTCACGGCGGCGGCGGGCCCGGCCCGCGCGGGCGTGACCGGCGTCCCGGACCTCGGTCAGCCGCAGCGGGGGAGGGCCGGGTAGCGGACTCGCGACGGTCAGGAGGTCGATGGTGTCGGTGCGGCGACCGGTGCGGTCGAGCAGCGCGACGAGGAAGCGCGGATTCATCGTGGCCGCCAGGCCGTCGCAGTCGAGAGTGGCAAGCGTGCGGCGTACCCATTCGGGGTCTTCGTCGGTGAACACCACGGAATGCGCGGTGAACGCGATGACTCCGGCGTCGCGGTGGCACGGCTGCGGTACGACGGTGGTCCCGCCGTCGGCCGGCGGAAAGTGGCCGTTCGCCGCGGCGCGCAGGATGTCGGCCAGCGTACTCTCGGCGATCGTCGTCTCCTCGGGGTCGGTGGAACGCGCTCGGCGGCCGGCGCGTGACGCGCCGACCGCCGAGGTGGTTCGGGTTCAGCTTCCGGTGCAGGTGGCGGTGGCACCGCCGCCGTTTCCGGTGCCCTGGAATCCGAAGTTGGTGGTCTGGCCTGCGGCCAGCCGTCCATTGTAGCTCTGGTTGGCGACGGTGACGGTCCCGCTGCTACCGGTCGCGACGCCGTTCCACAGCGAGGTGATCGTGGCGCCACTCGGCAGGTTGAGGGTGACCCGCCACCCGCTGAGGGCGCTGCTTCCGGCGGTCACGGTGACGTTGGCGACGAAGCCGCCGTTCCACTGGTCCTGCACGGCGTAGGTCGCGGTGCAGGCGGCACCCGTCGGTGGCGGCGTGGTGGGTGGCGGCGTGGTCGGCGGGGGAGTGGTCGGCGGAGGCGTGGTGGGCGGGGGCGTGGTGGGCGGAGGCGTGGTCGGCGGAGGGGTGGTCGGCGGCGTGCCGGGGTCCAGCGTCAGGTTCTTCTGCTGGACCGTCCACTGGGTACGGCACAGGCCGCAGTTGGGCCCGACGAAGTTGGCGCCGGCGGTCGTGTCGCCCTTGAGCCGCCACTTGAGGTAGAGCACCGCGACGCGGCCGAACTCGCCGCCGTTGGTCTGGTCGTACGTGCCGCCGTGCCCGACGTTGAGGTTGCCCATGAAGGCGGGCAGCGTGGAGGGCAGCTTGCCCCAGTCGTCGATGGCGTTCGGGTAGGCGATGTCACTGGGCCCGCCGATGATGTAGGCGATCGGCTTGGTGAGCCTGCGGAGCTGGTAGTCGTCGGCGTCGTTGAGCAGGCCGCTGCTGAAGATGCCGGTGGTGGTGACCCGCGGGTCGTTGGAGACCGCGTACGCCTCCAGCCCGCCGCAGGAGAAGCCCGCGACCGCGACCTTCGTCGTGTCGATCTTGTTGAAGTACTTGCTGCCCTGCCGGGAGTTCTCCGCGATGGCCCAGTCGATGGACTGGGTGAGCATCTGGGAGTTGGTGGAGCCGGAGCCGTTCGGGGCGCCGTTGGCGATCGCGAGGAAGCCGTGCGAGGCGATCTCGCGCAGGAAGTTGCCCTGCGAGAGGCCGTTGGCCGAGCAGCCGCCGTTGCCCCAGACGAAGATGGGCAGGCGCTCGGACGGAAGCGTCTGCGGCCGGAAGATGGTGTGGTTGGCCAGGCTGGTCGAGGTCTCGTAGTCGGCGGGGTAGGGGCCGGAACCGCCGACGGCGGCATCGGCCGGCGTCGCGCCGAGCGTAATGATCATCGAGGCGATCGGGACGACGGCGGCCGCCAACCCCGCGTAGATCTTCAATCTTCTTCTCATGCGCGCCTCCAACGGATGTCACGGTGGGGCTCCCCGCGGCGGCGGTGGCGGCTGTACGTTCGCGCGGCGAGCGCAGGCCACGGGCCAGGTCGATAGGTACGCGTCGACCACCCGGCGGGGTCCCCACAGGCGATCCGATGGGAGCGGTGTGCAGTTACTATCACTGCCGCAACGAAAAGTGTCAATGTCTACAGGTCCTCAACGCCCGCGTCGGAGTGCCGTCCCGCTGCCAGTCGACCCGGCCGTCGGGAGGTCCTCCGACGCCTCGAAGTGGGTGATCCACGCGGCGGCGTCCGGCCAGTGCGGTGTCGCCACCTCGACCAGCCGCGCCTGCGCGAGTGCGCCGAGCGCGGAGTGGATCTCCAGGAAGGTGTCCCTGGCCTCCTGACGGGGCCACGGCGCCGGCAGCAGGTGGTCGGGCAGGTCCGGGTCGATGTCGGCGAACCTCCGCCAGGAGTCCATGGCCGAGGTTCGGGCCACCAGCGCCCGTGCCGCGTCCACCTCGTTGTCGCGTACGGCCGCCCGCAGCGGCGCGTACCGCCGGATGAAGGTCGAGTACTCGGACGCGAGCGCGGCCAGGTCGTACGCGCCGGCAGGCCCGTGTGGTCCGGACTCCTCGTCGAACCGGACGTGCATCACCGACCACCGGGCGCCCTCGATGTGGTCCAGTAGCTCGCTCAGCGCCCCCTTCGCTGGCGTGGCGTCGGATCCCGGCCGGATCCACACGCTGTCGTAGAGGCTGGCGAAGCGCAGCGCGCCCAGCGCCCTGCGCAGGGCGTGCCGCGACGCCTGTCCGGAGGTCGGGACCGAGAAGGTGGCCAGCACCCAGTCGCCGGTCCACTCGGGCGGGTGGGCGCCGAAGGTCAGGAAGTGCCGCATCCGCGAGCGATGCCGGGCGATCGCTCCGGGCGTCAGGTGGTAGACCGGCGGCCGCCGGCTCGCCCTCATCGCGATGAGGCCGCGCTTGACCAGTCGGGACAGCGCGGCACGGGCGCTGGACTCGCTGATCCCGAATTCGCCCAGGATCGCGATGACCGCCGCCGAGGGCAGGTCGGCGTCGGTGGAGTCGAGGTACTCGCCGAGCACGGTCGCCAGCAGATGCTGCGGGCTGGACCCGACCTGGGCTCGGGGAACTCGCACGTCGTCACCGTCCACGCCACCACACTGCCGCACCGGGTGGCGCACAGCTCGTCAGCTCAGCGTGGCGGCCTTGCGCAGCAGCACCGAGCGCTCGCGTTGATTGGCGCAGAGCCGAGCCGCGGCCTCCAATTCGGCGCGGGCTTCCGTGCGCCGGCCGAGTCGCGTCAGCAGCTCACCGCGCACGGTCGGGACCAGATGTGACCCGGGGAGCCGACCTGCGGCGACCAGCTCGTCCACAATCGCCAACCCCCGGGCCGGGCCGGAGGCCATGGCCACGGCGACGGCCCGGTTGAGATCGACCACCGGCGACGGCGCGACCCGGCCGAGCGCGTCGTAGAGCACCACGATGCTGTCCCAGTCGGTCGCCTGCACGGAGGGCGCCGAGGCGTGCGCGGCGGCGATCGCGGCCTGCAGGCCGTAGCGGCCGAGACCACCGCTCGACGCCCGGGCCAGCGCGGCCAGTCCCCGGCGGATCGCCGAGGCGTCCCACCGCCGTCGGTCCTGCTCCTCGAGCAGGACCGGAGTCCCGTCCGGAGCCGTCCGGGCGGGGAACCGCGCGGCGGTCAGCTCGCACAGCGCGAGCAGGCCGTGCACCTCCGGCTCGTCGGGTTGGAGCGTGGCCAGCGTACGAGTCAGTCGGATCGCCTCGTACGCGACGTCGGGGCGCAGCAGGCGGTCGCCAGAGGTGGCCGTCGACCCCTCGGTGAAGATCAGGTACAGGACGTGGAGCACGCCGTCCAGCCGTGCCCGACGTTCGTTGGCCGGCGGCAGCTCGAACGGCACCCCGGCCGCCGCGATGGTCTTCTTGGCGCGGGTGATGCGGGCCTGCACGGTCGGCACGGGCACGAGGAACGCGCGGGCGATCTCCTCGCTGGACAGCCCGCCGACCACCCGCAGGGTCAGCGCCACCCGCGCCTCGGGGGAGAGCACCGGGTGGCAGCTGACGAACATCAGGGCGAGGATGTCGTCGTCGATGCGATCGGGGTCGACGGCCTCGGCCAGGTCCTCGCCCGTCGCCGCGTCGACCGCCAGCAGCGCGTACCGCTCCCGCAGCGCGCTCCGGCGGCGGATCGTGTCGATGGCGCGCCGCCGCGCGGTGGCCATGAGCCAGCCGGCCGGATTGGCCGGGGACGCGCGCGGCCACGACAGCAGCGCCTCGGCCACCGCCTCCTGGGCGGCATCCTCGGCCAGCCCGACGTCACCGGTGAACCGGGTCAGCGCGGCGACGATCCGCGCCGACTCGGCTCGCCAGACGGCCTCGACGTCGGCCGTACCCATCAAATCTCGCCGTCGTTCCCGCTGCCCGGCGGGACCTCGTCGGCCTCCGCCACGCGCCGGACCTCGATCTTGGACCCACGGACCGCCGGGACTCGCCTGGCCCACTCGACGGCCTCCTGCTTCGACGCGACGTCAAGTAGGAAGTAGCCCCCGAACAGCTCCCTGGTCTCGCCGTACGGACCGTCCGTGACCACGGGCGCGTCGCCGCCGAAATCCACCACGACGCCCTGTCCCGGATCGTCAAGTCCTTCGGCCGCGAGGAGGACACCGGCCTTGAGCATCTCCTCGATGAACCGGCCGGTCGCGGCCATCGCCTCGTCGATCGACGCCATCATGGCCGCGTTCGACTCGTCGGTGCCCCGCATGATCAGCATGTACTTCGCCATCGCCTTCTTCTCCTTCTTCGGCGGGGTCGCCGCTCGCCCCTCGCGCCTCTTCGTCGAACGAGCGGCCCGCACATCGACACCGTCGCAGAGAATTCTCCGACGATGCGGTGCGAGCTCGCGCCGATGCCACGAAGCGGCCAGTTCCACCGAGGACTCGACCGCTCTTATGAACCAGGCCCTGACGCCCAGGAGGGACGCCAGGTCGTCGGGGGTAGCGGCGTCAGGCCCGCGCAGTGGTCCAGCACCGCCCGCAGACCCGGGTGCGGGTTCGCGCGGCGCAGCAGAAGCGAGATCGGGTACGCGAGCGTCGGGCGCGCGATCGGGATGCGACGCAGGTCGTGACCCGTCGGCCAGAGGTAGCGGTCATGCGCGCCGACCAGGGTCGCCACGTCGGTGGATTCCGCGAGGACATCGAGGAGCACCTCGTCGCCGAAGTGCGGGCCGGCGGCGTCGATCCGTAGGTCGAAGGCGGTGGTGAGCTCGTCGTAGAAGGCCGCCCATTCGCTGCGCGGCGCGATGCCCGGCACCCAGATCCGGTGCCCCCGAAGCTGGGCCGGCGTCAGCGTGCGCGCGGAGGCGAGCGGGTGCCGTGGGCCGACGAGCAGTTCCAGCGCCGAGTCGAAGGCGTGCACCATCCGCACCTCGCGCGGCAGCGTCGTCGGGTCGGTGACGGACCGGAACGAGGCGTCGACGTCGCCCGCCTGGACGGCGGCGACCGCCTCGCGCGGGTCGTTGACCCGCAGCGTCACGACGTCGAGGTCGATCTGGGGATGGGAACGCCAGTAGTCGTGCAGGACGACGGCCTGCGCGGAGCGCAGGCCGAGAACGTCGATCCGCAGGGCCCGCGAGCCCGGTCTGATCGCGGCGACCGCGCGGTCCGCCCCGGCGACGATTCCCCGGGCGTGCGGGAGGAACGCCTGGCCGTCGAGTGTCAGCTCGACCCCTCGGGGGGTACGCGTGAACAACCGGACCGCCAGGGCGCGTTCGAGCGCCGCGATCCGCTTGGAGATCGCCTGCTGCGTCACCCCCAGCTCATCGGCCGCGTGCTGCAACTGCCCGAACTCGGCCGCCCGCACGAACGACCGCACCGCCTCGGTATCCACCGGCTCATTATGCCCACCCACAACTGTTGGTTGTGGCTCGCGGGATCCCGGTTGTTTGCTTCCGCCCGGGCGCGAGAGGTGTGCTGCCCCCGGCGTCGATGGATTCGGGAGGGTCGCATGCGGGGGCGGTTGGGGCGCGATTTCGCTTGGCTGTGGTCGGCGTACGCCGCCAGCACGTACGGCACCTGGCTCGCCTTCGGCGCCTTTCCGCTGATCGCGGTCCGCGTCCTGGACTCCTCGGCGGTCGCTGTGGCGCTGCTGGAGGCGGCCGGTCTCACGGTCGCGGCGGTCGTGGCCTTCGCGCTCGGGCCATGGGTCGAGCACCGTGCGAAGCGACCGGTGATGATCACGATGGACCTCGTCCGCTTCGTCGCGATGGTCAGCGTCCCGGCCGCGTACGGCCTCGGGCTTCTGTCGTACGGTCAACTGCTGGTTGTGTCGATCATCTCGGGGACTGCGGGCATCGCCTTCTCCGCCGCGTCCGGGGCGTACCTGAAACATCTGGTGCGTGGCGCGGACCTGCTGGCGGCCAACGGGCGGTTCGAGGGCACGGCCTGGGCGGCGACAGCGGCCGGGCCGCCCCTGGGCGGCGCCCTCGCCGGGCTGCTCGGTCCGGTCGTGACCGTCCTGGCCGACGCCGTCAGCTACCTGCTGTCCGCGTTCGCGATCCTGCGTGTTCGGGCTGGCGACGTCGCCACACCTCGTGGCCGCGCGACGGGGCTGCGGCCCGCCGACCTGCTGCACGGGGGGAGGCTCATCCTCGGCGACGGCGTCCTGCGCGGGCTGTTTCTCAACTCGATCCTGGTCGGCGGCCTCATCATGGCGACCGCGCCGCTGCTGGCCGTGCTCCTGCTGGGCCAGTACCACCTTCCGGCGTGGCAGTACGGCCTCGCCTTCGGCATTCCGGCTCTCGGTGGGCTTCTGGGCGCCCGCCTCTCCGTGCGCCTCGTGAGCCGCCACGGCCGACACCGGGTCATGATCGTCTTCGGCTGGCTGCGTTCGGTCTTCCCACTCGGTCTCGCCCTCGTCCAGCCGGGTGTGCCCGGACTCGTCACCGTGATCGTCGTCGAGGGACTGCTGATCACGTGCATGGGAGTCTTCAATCCGATCTACGCGACCGAACGCCTGCGCCGGGTCCCCGCAGGTCACGCCGCACGGGTGCTCAGCACGTGGAGTGCCGTCGGCAAGCTCCTGCAGGCTGCCCTGATGGTGGGCTGGGGTCTTCTCGCGACACTCACCAGCCCGCTCGCCGCGATCACGCTGTCCGGAGTCCTGCTGCTTGCCACCCCGCTGTTGCTGCCCAGGCGGACACCGTCGGTGGCCGTCGCGGCCAACACGTCCGGGTGTGACGTCCGGGTCGGGTGACCTTCCGTGAGCATTCGCTTCATATTCCCGGACGTCGATGTTAACGTTCACTTAACGTCGTCGTCTGCCGGCCGACATGGTCGTCGGCAGCGGCCCGGGGATCGGAGGACGCTCATGATCACGTCCGGCAGGGTTCTTCGCGTGCGCACGGTGGCGGTGCTGACGGTGTGCGCCCTCGCCACCGCGGCCCCGGTGGCCGCGTCCGCGTCCGCGTCCGCGACGACCATCACCGTGGCCGCCGACGGCAGCGGCGCCTACACGACCGTGCAGGCGGCGATCGACAGTGTCGCGGCGAACAACGGCGTTCCGGTCACCATCACCATCAAACCCGGCACGTACCGGGGCGTGGTCACCATTCCCGCCAACAAGCCCTACCTCACCCTGGTCGGCGCCGGCAGTTCCGCCGCCCAGGTGGTGATCGTCGAAGGGCATGCCTCCGGCCAGACCAAGCCCGGTGGCGGTACGTACGGCACGTCCGGCAGCGCCTCGGTCTTCGTCAACGCCAACGACACCACGATCAGGAACCTGACCATGTCGAACGACTTCGACGAGGCCGCCAACACCCTCGACGCCGAGCAGGCCGTCGCTGTCAACACCTCCGGCGACCGGGTGCAGTTCGACAACGTCCGCGTCCTCGGCAACCAGGACACCCTGTTGGTCAACGCGCCCAGTGTCAGCTCGGTCCGGCGTCTCTACGTCCGAAACTCCTACGTGGAGGGTGACGTCGACTTCATCTTCGGGCGGGGCACCATGGTCTTCCAGAACGGCACCGTGCACTCGCTCACCCGGGGCTCGTCGTCGAACAACGGCTACCTCACCGCGGCATCCACCGACATCAACAACAGGTTCGGCTTCCTGTTCTGGGGAACCACCCTGACCAGTAACGCTCCCGCCAGGACCGTCTACCTGGGCCGGCCCTGGCACCCCAGCGGCGACGTGAACGCCCGCGGTCAGGTCCTCTACCGGGGTGTCACCATGGGCGCGCACATCCGCACCGACCCCTGGACCGACATGTCCGGCTTCTCGTGGCGCAACGCCCGCTTCGCCGAGTACGGCAGCACCGGGCCCGGCGCCGTCATCAACGCCAACCGGCCGCAGATGAGCGCCTCCACCGCCACCCAGTACACACCCACCGCCTACCTGGCGGGTACCGACGGCTGGAACCCCATCCGATGACGACGATCCGTTCCCTGCGTACCGCGGCCCTCATCGCGCTCGCCGCCGGGGTGCTCGCCGCCGGTCTGCCGGTGCTCAGCGCCGAGGCCGCGGCCGGCGACGGCACGCCGGCCGACTCGAACATCAGCTTCGTCGGCCGGTGGAACAGGACGAACGCCTCGGCGTACGTGCCCTACTGGGCCGGCGCGTACCTGCGCGTCGGGTTCACCGGCAGAACGGTGAAGCTCCGGCAGCGCAACACCATCCAGCTGTGGGCGAGCATCGACGGTAGAGCGTTCACGTCCTTCACCGGCTCCGGCACGATCAACCTGACGCCGACCGCGCTGGCGGCGGGCAGCCACACGCTGATCGTCAGCTACCGGCAGGTGGCCGGCTCCTACACCGGTGACGCGGTCTTCCAGGGGTTGATCCTCGACTCGGGAGCGGGCACCTTCGCGCCACCGACCCGCCCCAAGCTGGTCGAGTTCGTCGGCGACTCGATCACCGCAGGGGCCACGAGCAGTCAACTCGCCGTGACGGACTACGGCTTCAAGGTCGGTGAGCGGCTCGGCTACGACCACACCCAGATCGCGATCGGTGGCATGTGTCTGGCCGAGACGACCGATGGGTGCTGGGCGCAGGAGACACGCTACTGGATGTCCTCCGGTGGCCAGGCCGGCACCGACCCGTGGGACTTCTCCCGCTACACCGCCGACGGCGTGGTGATCAACCTGGGGACCAACGACAAGAGCCACGGCGTGAGCGGCGCGGCCTTCCAGGCGGCGTACACCACCTTTCTCACCAGGATCCGGGCCAGGTTTCCGAACGCCACGCTCTTCGCCATGCGGACGTTCATCGGTCGCTACGCGACGGAGACGGAGGCGGCGGTACGGGCACGCAACGCCGCGGGCGACACCAACGTGTTCTACGTCGACACCACCGGCTGGCTGCCGTCCGACGGCCTGAGCGACTCGGTCCACCCGAACGACGCCGGCCACCAGGCCATCACCGACCGGCTGGCCCCGATCCTCAGCGCGCGACTGAACACGACCCCGGCCCCGACGACGCCGCCCCCCACGACGCCGCCCCCGACGACTCCCGCGCCGACCACTCCGCCGCCGACGACGCCCGCGCCGACGCCTTCCGCGGGCGCGGCCTGCGCGGTCACCTACCGCAAGACCGGTGACTGGAGTACGGGCGCCCAGTTCGACGTGACGCTCAACAACACCTCCACCGTCGGAGTCAACGGGTGGACGCTGACCTGGTCCCTGCCGGCCGGTCAGCGGATCACGCAGTCCTGGAACGCCACCGTCACCCAGTCCGGCGCTGCGGCCACGGCGGTGAACGCCGCCTGGAACGCGGTGATTCCGGCCGCCGGCTCGACCAGCTTCGGATTCATCACCGACAGCCCGCTCGCCGGAGCGACCGGTTTCGCCCTCAACGGCTCCCCGTGCGCCGCCGTCGGATGACGGCGAGCGCCTCCGATCAAGGCAGGAGTGACCCGATGACGGTTCGCCGATCGCGTCTCGTGGTTCTGGCAGCAACGGTCCTGACCGTCGTGGCCGGCGGGCTCGGCATCGCCACCGCCCAGGCCGCCACCCCGGCGTGTGCTGTCGACTACCGGGTCACCAGCCAGTGGGCCGGCGGGTTCGGCGCCGATGTCGTCGTCACCAACCTCGGTGACTCGGTGACCAGTTGGAGCCTGGCGTGGAGCTTCGCTCCCGGGCAGGGCGTGACGCAGGCGTGGAACGCCACCGTCACGGTCACCGGCGCGGCGGCCACCGCCACCAACGTGAGCTACAACGGTGCGGTCGGCACCGGCGCGTCGATCAACTTCGGCTTCACCGGCTCGTGGAGCGGCAGCAACCCGGTGCCGTCGTCGTTCTCGTTCAACGGCACCGCCTGTGCCGGTCCACCGGCAGCCACGCCCACCGCGCCGACGCCGTCGCCCACCGCGCCGACGCCGACATCGACGCCATCGCCGGCGCCGACACCCTGCACCGGCCCGAGCACGCCGCCGGCCAGCCCCTCCACGTCACCGACGCCCGCGCCGACCAAGGTGTGGATGGCGGGCGACTCCACGATGATGAACGCCAGTTCCTGTCCGATCGGCTGGGGCAGCCAGTTCGCGTCCTACCTCACGTCGAACGTCACCGTGCAGAACAGCGCCGTCGGCGGTCGCAGCATCCAGACCTGGCTGTACGAGGGCAATGTGACCTCCACCAAGAACTCGGCCGGCGAGTGCGCGCTCAGCTCGACCGCCTACAGCGCGCGGTGGTCGGCCATGCTGGACACCGGCAGTGGCTTCAAGGCCGGCGACTATCTGATCATCCAGTTCGGTATCAACGACGGTGACTCGGCCTGCCCGCGACACGTCGGCGCCAACCGCTTCAAGGAACTGCTCGGCATGATGGCGACGGCCGCCAAGGCCAGAGGTGTGAAGCCGATCTTCGTCACCCCGGTCGCGGCGATCACCTGTAGCGGCAACACCGCCGTCGGCAATCGCGGGTTCGTCGCCGAGACGACGGCCGCGGCCGCCGCCAACGGCGTACCGGTCATCGACCTGCACGCGAGGAGCGTGGCGCTCTACAACACGCTCCGGTTGTGCCCGAACAACGGTGACTACTCGACGGGCGCGGTGGGCGCGTTCTTCTGCAATGACCACACCCACTTCGAGACCGCCGGGGCCAGACAGATCGCCGGCCTGATCGCCACCGCCCTGCGGGCGCAGAACATCCCGCTCGCCGCCTACCTGAGGTGACCGCCGCCCTCGGCGTCGCTGGGGAAACCGGCGTTGGCGTCCCGAACCCTTCCGGCCGCCGGGCTGGCCCGACGCCCTACGGGGTGCCGTCCACCTGGGCTTCGTCGAGCAGTAGCCACGTGTCGGGAGGGATGTGCGGCTTGCCGGGAACCGCGCGGCGTTCCTCGCGGTGACCGGTGGGGCGGACCTCGACGGCCAGGCGGCGCCAGAAGCGCGCGGCACCCGGGTTCTCCTCCTGGAAGGCGATCTCCCAGCGTCCCGTGTATGTGGCCAGGAGTTGCCGGGCGGCGAGGCGGCCCACCCCCGTGCGGCGCGCGGCTCGGACGACGAAGAATTCGGAGATGCGCAGCGGCTGGGCCCGCACGCCGGAGACGAACGCGAAGCCCACCGGTCGGGTGTCCTGGCAGATGACGTAGCCGGCGCTGTTCGGGTCGTTGAGGTACGTCGGCAGGCGGCCCGGGGTGAACAGCCCCGTGTCGTCCGGCAGCGAGCCTCGGAACTCCGACAGGTCGTGCCGGTAGAGCTGCCACAGCCGATCCAGCAGAAGAAGGTCATCGGGCAGGACCGACCGCACGGTGACGTTCAGCATGCCCCCATTCTTGCGGATCAGCGGGCCCGTCAGACGAGCGGCGCCCGCGCGGGTCGGTCGCCGTCGCCGGCCGCGCGGGCGCCCTCGGGAGCGGTGATCGGCGCGGTGATGATCCGGCTCGGCAGCACCGGAGCGTCCCGACCCGTGCCCCGGCGCGCGCCGCCGGCGGTCGACTGTTCGTGGTAGTCCTGCTCCACGTTGACCGACCAGATGTCGTGGGCGCTGCCGGTGACGATGTTCTCCACGGTCAACATCGCCGTGAGCATCGAGTGGTCCTGGTTGTTGTAGCGGTGCATGCCGTTGCGTCCCACCGGGTGCACGTTCGGTACGGCCTCGGCCAGCCACGCCCGGATCACGTCCACGTTGTGCTGGTAGCGCTCGTCGTACACCGGATAGGCCTTCGGCATGCGCACGACGTAGCCGGCCTCGACGACCCCCGGCCGGACGAGGCCCAACCGCTCCAGCTCCGCGGTCGCGAGGGCCACCAGGTCGGCATCGGGGGTACGCCACATCTCGTCGTCCTCGAAGACGAAGTACTCCAGGCCCAGGCAGGTGCGCCCGTCCTTGACGAGGTACGGCGACCAGGAGCCGTAGTTCTGGATCCGGCCCACTCGCACCGCGGGATCGTGCACGTAGATCCAGTTGTCGGGGAACGAGAACTCGGCCGGCACCACCAGGGCGACGGTCAGGAAGTCGCGGTAGCGCAGGTCGGCGGCGCAGGCCAGCACGTGCGGGGGCGCCGGCGGGCGGAGCGCGGCGACCAGCTCCGAGATCGGCATCGACGAGATCACGTCGTCGGCCGGCTCGGTACGCTGCCCGCCCGCGCCGTTGACCGTCACGCTGATCGCCCGGCGTCGTTTCGGGTCGCGGTGCACGGCGGTCACCCAGGTGCCGGTCGACACCTCCCCGCCGCGCTGGCGTACCTGGTCGGCGCAGCGTTCCCACATCATCCCCGGCCCGTACTTCGGGTACTGGAACTCCTCGATCAGGCTGGTCACGTCGGTGCGGCGGCGTCCGGGCAGCACCGCGTTGCGGATCGCCGTGGCCAGCGACAGGTTCTTGATCCGCTGCGCGGCCCAGTCGGCCCGCAGCCGGTCCGCGGGCATCCCCCAGACCTTCTCGGTGTACGTCTTGAAGAAGATCGAGTACAGCCGCCAGCCGAACCGGGCCGACACCCAGCCCTCGAAGTGCGACTGGTCGCGCGGTGGGCGAACCCGCGCCCGGGCGTACGAGGCGAGGCACCGCACCGCCTCCGGCAGACCCAGGTTGCGCAGCGCGTTCGTCGCGCTCAGCGGGTAGTTGAACAGGGCGCCCCGGTAGAAGATCCGGCTCATCCGGGGCCGGGTCAGGAAGTCCTCGTCGGGCAGGATCTCGTGCCAGAACGCCTCCACCCGGGGGACCTTGGTGAAGAACCGGTGTCCGCCGATGTCGAAGCGCCACCCGTCGCGTTCCACGGTCCGGCTGATCCCGCCGACCACCTCGTCGGCCTCGAAGACCCGGACCGGCCGCCCGTGCCGGAGCAACTCGTAGGCCGCAGTGAGCCCCGCCGGCCCCGCGCCGATGACCACCGTGCCGTGTTGCTCGCTCATGCCGCCGTACTCCCTGTTGCTGGTCGAGGCGGCCCGCGTACCCGTTATGACCGGGATGTCACCTCTGGTCCTGGTGGGTTTCTCCTCCGGCGAGGTCTGCCGGGGCGTACAACGGGGAGGGCGGCGGGCGGTTCGGCGGACCGGGGGAGCGGGGCGGATGCACCGGTGGCGGGGCGGCCGGCGGCGCGCGACGGCGCTGGTCCAGACGGGCGCGCGACTGGTCCGCCGGGTGCCCCAGCCCTGGCCGTACCTGATCGGGCTCTTTCTCGGCGCGAAGCTGCTGCTGACCCTGCTCGGCCTTTTGGTCCTGCACGCCTGGGACGGCATCCCCGGGGCGCCACCGGCGGACGAGTCGTTGATGTGGGCGCAGCAGCGGGACATCTCCGGGCACCGGTGGATCTCCTTCTGGTTCGCCTGGGACGCGCTGCTCTACCTGCGGCTGAGCGAGCTGCCGCTGACCGGGCGACCGTGGGGGGACTTCGGCTTTCCACTGCTCTACCCCTTCCTCGCCCGGCCGGTCGGCGCGCTGCTGGGTGGCGACAACGCGCTGGCCCTGTTGTTGATCAGCAATGTCGCGTTCCTGGGCGCTCTCGGGTACGGCTACCGGCTGGCCGAGCTGCTGTTCGCTGACGCCGACGCGGCTCGTCGATTCACCCGCTACCTGGTGCTCCTGCCGACGGCCTTTTTGTTCCAGGCCGCGCTGACCGAGTCGCTGTTCGTCTGCCTCGCGCTGGCCGCCTTCTACTACGCCGAGCGTCGCCGGTGGCTGCTGGTCGGCGTGGTCGGCTACTTCCTGGCGATGAGCCGGTCTCTCGGACTGCTCGTCGTCCTGCCGTTGGCGCTCGTGCTGCTGCGCCAGCACGACTGGCGGCTCGGTCCGCGTGCCCTGCTCGGATACCTGCGGACCGGCTGGCCGTTGCTGCTGCTGCCCGCCGGATGGTTCACCTTCATGGCGTTCTGCAGATGGCGGGGCGGGGACTGGTTCGCCTACCAGCACGCGCAGAAGGCCGGCTGGGGGATCGAGGCGCAGAACCCACTTCCGGTGGTCCTGGACGGGCTCACCGGCGAGCCGCGCGACGCCGCCCGGGTCCTGTTCGCCCTGGTCGTCCTGGCCGTCCTGGCCGCCGGGTTCCGCCGACGGGAGGTGGCCTATCTCGTCTACGGCGTACTCATGGTGGTGGTGCCGCTGTCGCTGGGTCCAGCGGTCTACAAGAGCCTGCTGCGCTACCTGCTGGCGGCGTTCCCGGTGGCCCTGGTGCTGACCCGCTGGGCCCGCCGGGCGAGCGCCGACGTGTGGCTCACGGCGGCGCTCGCGCTCGTGCAGGGCGCGCTGTTCGTCCTCTGGCTCACGTACTGGACCCACATGATCATCTGATGCCCATCCTCGCCGAGCCGGACCGGGTGCCCCGAGGCGTGCTGCGCGCCGACGACCGGCTCGCCGCTCTGGAGGTGCTCCGCCAGCCGCAGGCGGCCAACCCCTCGTACCTGACGGTGGCCCAGTTCGCCGCCCTGCGGACCCACCTGCCGGTCTGAGTCCCGGCGGCCCTGTGCGAGCCTGGTACCCGTCGTGCCGACGCTTGCGGGGAATGGAGGCCCGGTGTTCGCCCTGGCGCTGAACGAGGATGTCGAGCTGCGCGCGTTGGACCCCTGGCGGGCCGAGGAGTTCCTCGCCCACCTGGACCGGGCGCGGGACCACATAAGTCCCTGGGTGGCGCCGTCCTTCGTCGCCACCGACCTGCCGTCGGCCCGGGCCGTGTTGCAGCGCTACGCCGACCGCTGGGCGGCCGACGCCGGCGGTATCTGGGGCCTGTGGTGGCGCGGCACGCTGGTCGGCGGGGTGATGTTCGTGTCGTTCGACGTCACGCTGGGCCTGTGCGAGGTCGGCTGCTGGGTGGAGCCGGCGGCGCAGGGCCGGGGCTTCGTCGCCCCCGCGGTTCGGCGGATCGTCGACTGGGCGGTGCGGGAGCGCGGCATCCAGCGCGTCGAGTGGCGGACGAACGCCGCCAACGTCCGCAGCATCGCCCTGGCCCGCCGGCTGGGCCTGCGCCACGACGGCACCCTGCGTCAGGTATATCCGGGCCCGCATGGTCGCGTTGACCTGGAGATCTGGTCGGTGCTGGCCGACGAGTGGCGGGCCGTGTCCGCGCCGCCACCCACCGTCCACTGACGACGACGGATTTCTGTCGTACCCGGGCGGCAGCATGCATTCATGGCCATCCCCGCGCTCACCCCGCATACCGACCCGCCGCGCTCCGTGCCGCTGCGCGAGGCGCGCACCCGGTTCAGCCAGCTCGTCGCGTTGGCCGAGCTGACCGACGCGGTCACCGTCGTCACCCGCGACGGCGATCCCCGCCCGGTCGCCGCGATCGTTCCCGCCGCCGCGGCCCGTAGCGCCGCCCAGGCCCGCGCCGACGCCGACCGGCTCGCCGCGGTCACCGCCGGGTGGGCCCGCCGCCTCGACGAGCAGCACCGCCGCAGCAGCCAGCGGCACGCCGCCGAGCTGGGCGCGGTCCGCGCGGCGCTGGCCGAGGTGTGGGCCGAGCTGGACCGCCGGGTCGTCCCGGGCAGCGACCCGACGCTGGCCCGGCTGCGCGCCGCGCACGCCGACCTGCTGGCCGACTGACCTCCGCTTTGCCTGGCCGGAGGCGACTCGCGCCCGGTCCGGGCGTCGGCCTGTTCACCGTGCGGCGTCAGCTCGTCGCGCGGTGGCGGGGGTCAGGTCGTCGCCGGGTAGGCGTGGGTCTCGGTCGCCTTGACCGCCACCCAGATCCGTTGGCCCGGGATCAGCCGGAGCTGGGCCGCCGCGGCCGGCGTGACGTCGGCGGCCACGCCGACCGGCCCGTCCACCTGCACCCGCACGTTGTCGCCGTGGCGCTGGACGCCGCTCACCGTGCCCGCCCACGTGTTGCGAGGGCTGCCGTCAGGTCGCGACGGGTGCAGGGCCACCGCCGCCGGGCGGAACGCCACGAACGCGTCGCCGTCCAGCCGGTCGGCCACGCTCAGGGTCAACTCCGGCGCGACACGTACGCCGTGGCCCTCGGCCCGACCCCGGTAGAGGTTCAGCCCGACCAGACGCGCCACGTAGTCGGTGCGCGGGCGGGCCGTGACGCTCGGACCGTCGCCCTCCTGGACGACGCGCCCGCCCTCGACGATGACCAGGCGGTCGGCCAGCGCCAACGCGTCCAGCGGATCGTGGGTGACCAGTACCGTCGCGCCCGGGTGCGCGGCCAGGTGGCGGTGCAGCTGCGCGCGGGTCTCCAGGCGCGTACGGGCGTCCAGGGCGGCCAGCGGCTCGTCGAGCAGCAGCAGCGACGGTCCGACGGCCAGCGCGCGGGCCAGCGCCACCCGCTGCGCCTGCCCGCCGGAGAGCTGACGGGGCTTGCGGTGCGCCTGGCCGGCGAGGCCCACCCGGTCGAGCCAGCTCCGCGCGGTGGCCCGTGCCGCCCGCCGGTCGACGCCGTGCCGGCGCGGCCCGAACGCCACGTTGTCCAACGCGTCGAGGTGCGGAAACAGCAGGTAGTCCTGGAAGACCACGCCGATCGGCCGGCGCTCGGTGGGCACCCAGCTCCGGCTCGCCGGGCGGTCCAGGTCGACGCCGTCGAGGGTGACGTGCCCGGCGGTGAGCGGGTGCAGCCCGGCCAGGGCGCGCAGCGCGGTGGTCTTGCCGGCCCCGTTGGGCCCGAGCAGCGCGACGACCTCACCCGGTGCGACCCGCAGCGGTACGTCCAACCGGAAGGCGCCCCGGTCGACGACCAGCCGGGCGTCCAACAGCGGCGCGGTCACGGGCCGGTCGTCCGGTGGTGGCGCGGTCACGGGCCGGTCGTGGGGCGGCGGCGCGGTCACGGGGCCGCCATCCAGCGGTCGCGCAGCGCGGCCAGGATGCCCACCGAGACGATCAGCAGCACCAGGCTGAGCACGATGGCGGACTCCAGGTCGGTCTCCAGCGCCAGGTAGACGGCCAGCGGCATCGTCTGCGTACGCCCGGGATAGTTGCCGGCGAAGGTGATGGTGGCGCCGAACTCGCCGAGCGCCCGCGCCCAGCACAGCACCGCTCCGGCGGCGATCCCGGGTGCCACCAGTGGCAACGTGACGTGCGTGAAGGTCGTCCACCGGCTGGCCCCCAGTGTCGCGGCGGCCTCCTCGTAGCGGTGGTCGGCCGCGCGGAGCGCGCCCTCGACGGCGATGACGAGGAACGGCATGGCGACGAACGCCTCGGCCAGCACCACGCCCGCGGTCGTGAACGGCAGTGTGACGCCGAACGTGGCGTCGAGCCAGCCGCCGAGCAGCCCGCGTCGGCCGAAGACCAGCAGCAGCGCCACGCCGCCGACCACCGGCGGCAGCACCAGCGGCACGGTGACCAGGGCGCGGGCCAGCCGGCGGCCGGGGAAGTCGACCCGGGCCAGCAACCACGCCAGGGGCACCCCGAGCAGCAGGCAGAGCAGCGTGGCCAGGGTCGCGGTCTGCACCGACAGGCGCAGCGCCGTCAGCGCCCCCGGCGCGGTGAGCCGCTGCGGCAGCGTCGCCCACGGCGCCCGGACCACCAGCCCGGCCAGCGGCAGGACCAGGAAGAGCAGGCCCAGCCCGGCCGGGATCAGCAATGCCGCCGGCACCCGTGAACGCCGTCGGGAGGTGGTGGGCTCGCGGACCAGGCTCACGACGCCGCCTGGAACCCCGCCTCGGCGAGGACCGCCTGGGCCGGCGTCGAGCGGACGTACGCCACGAAGGCGCGCGCGCCCGACCGATTCGGCGCGTCCTTCAGCGCGACGATCGGATAGTCGTTGATCGCCCGGGCGGACTCGGGGAACTCGACACCCGTCACGTCGGCGCTCGCGGCACGGGCGTCCGTGCGGTAGACGAGGGCCGCGTCGACCTCGCCGAGCTTGACCTTGGCCAGCGCACCCTTGACGTCCTGTTCGAGGGTGACCGGCGTCAGCGCGACGCCGGCCGCGGTCAGGGCGGTACGCGCCGCCGCGCCGCAGGGCACCTGCTCGGCGCAGAGCGCGACCTTCACTCCCGGACGGGCCAGGTCGGCGAGACCGGTCACGCCCTTCGGGTTGCCGCTGGGCACCGCGACCACCAGTTGGTTGCGGGCGAAGACGAACGGCGTGCCGTCGGCGTCGCCGGCCTGCGTCACGGTCGCCATGTTCTTCGGCGCCGCCGAGGCGAAGACGTCTGCCGGAGCGCCCTGGGTGATCTGGTTGGCCAGGGCCGAGCTGCCGGCGAGGTTGAGGGTGACGGTGACGCCCGGGTTGGCGGCCTCGAAGTCCTTCGCGATGCGGGTGAACGACTCGGTCAGCGAGGCTGCGGCGAACACGGTCACCGTGCCGCTGACCCGACCGTCCCGGGTGTCACTTCCGGTCGCCGGGGCGCCGGCGCGGTCGCAGCCGGCCGTCGCCAGCACGGCCAGCGCCAGCGCCACCGCGACGTATCCGGCCCCCCGCCTCATCCGTTCCCCCTCGATCCGGCCGGGGCGGTAGGCGCGGCGCGTTCCACCACCACGGTGGTCGACTTGATCACGGCGACGGCGACCGAGCCGACCCGCAGGTCGAGGTCGTCGACCGCCTCCCGGCTCATCAGCGACACCACCCGGAACGGGCCGGCCTGGATGTCGACCTGGGCCATCACCGTGTCCTTGCGGACGTCGACGACGATGCCGCGCAGCCGGTTGCGCGCCGAGGAGAACTCGGCGCCCGCGTCCGGGTCGGCGGCCTGCGCCCGGGCGAACGCCGCGAGGTCGACGCCGTCGATGATCCGGTGACCGTGCTCGTCACGCCCGGCGGGCAGCCGCCCGGCGTCCACCCAGCGGCGGATCGTGTCGGCGCTGACGCCGAGCAGGTCGGCCGCCGCGCCGATCCGGAAGGTCGTCACCGGATCACCATAGCCGCCGCATCTGCGAGGAAGAAGTACCTCAGATGGCTGATTCTGCGTACTCGTGCGCGGTTTGCGGTTGCAGTTGCGACAGGGTTCAGCTGGCGCGGGTGTCGTACGTGGCGCGGTTGGCGAACACGTCGTCCATGTGGGTCTCGGCCCAGCCCTTGAGGCCTCGCACCACCTCGTGCAGGGACAGGCCCAGGCCGGTGAGCTCGTAGGTGACCGTGACGGGCACGGTCGGCTCCACGGTCCGCGTGATCAGACCGTCCCGCTCCAGCGAGCGCAGTGTCTGCGTGAGCATCTTCTGGCTGACACCGGCGAGCTGGCGCGACAGTTCCGAGTAGCGCATCCGGTAGTTGTCAAGTCAAACTGAGACGGTCTGTTCCTGCTGGGTTGGCTGGTTGATCCAGGCATGGTCGGGCAGC
>NZ_JBNCKS010000066.1:0-33450 GCF_049841635.1 Micromonospora sp. DT44
GTGAGGGTGGCTTCCGTGGCGGCGACCGTGATGGTGGTTCCCGTGGTGGTGAGCGTCGTGAAGGCGGCTTCCGCGGTAGTGACCGCGAGGGTGGTTTCCGTGGTGGTGAGCGTCGTGAAGGCGGCTTCCGCGGTAGTGACCGCGAGGGTGGTTTCCGTGGTGGTGAGCGTCGTGAAGGCGGCTTCCGCGGTGGTGACCGCGAGGGTGGTTTCCGTGGTGGGGACCGTCGTGAGGGTGGCTACCAGGGTGGCGGTGACCGTGGTCGTTCCGGTCCGCCCCGCGAGGGTGGCTTCCGGGGCGGTGACCGTGACTCCGGTGGCTTCCGGGGCGGTGAACGTGGCGCCTCGCGTCCGGGCGCGTCCCGCGAGGGCGGTTTCCGGGGTGGCGACCGTGATGGCGGTTTCCGAGGCGGCGACCGCCGGCAGGGTGGTGCTCCCCGTGAGGGTGGGTACCGCGGTGGCGACCGTGACGGCGGCTTCCGGGCCGACGACCGGCCGCGTCGCGAGGAGGACCACCGCCGCGACGAGCGTGGGGCGGGCCCGGAGGCGTCCGAGGGTGGGCGCGTTGCGGCCCCGGCACTGCCGGACGACATCGTCGCGACCGACCTCGACAAGGACGTGCGCGCCGAGCTGCTCTCGCTGAACAAGCCGGTCGCCGAGACCGTGGCCCGACACCTGGTCGCCACCGGTCAGCTGATCGACGAGGACCCGGCCGAGGCGTTGGCCCACGCGCTCGCCGCCCGGCGGCTGGCGTCGCGGATCTCCGCTGTCCGCGAGGCGGTCGGCCTGGCCGCGTACCACGCGGGGGAGTGGCAGACCGCGATCGCCGAGCTGCGGACGTACCACCGGATGACCGGCTTGCAGAGTCACCTCGCCGTGCTCGCCGACTGCGAGCGCGCGCTCGGCCGGCCGGAGCGGGCGATCGACCTGTACCGGGGCGCCGACCAGGAGAAGCTGGACCAGGCCGTCGCGATCGAGCTGCTGATCGTCGCCGCCGGAGCGCGGGGTGATCTCGGCCAGAAGGACGCCGCGGTCGCCATGCTCCAGGTGCCCGACCTGACCAGCGAGACGGCAGCGCCGTGGACGGCGCGACTGCGGTACGCGTACGCCGACGCGCTGCTCGCGGTGGGCCGGCGTGAAGAGGCCCGCGAGTGGTTCTCCCGTGCCGCCGACGTGGACACCGAGGGCGAGACCGACGCCGCCGAGCGGCTGCTCGAACTCGACGGCGTCGTCATCGAGGGCGACGAGGAGGACGAGACCGAGGAGATCGCCGCCGGCCCGGGCGCGCCAGGCGCCGTACCGGCTCAGTCGGACACGGACCTGACCGCAGGTGACGACGACGAGGACGACCCCGACGGCGACGAGGACTTCGACGACGACGAGGACGACGAGGACTTCGACGAGGACGAGGACGTCGACGACGAGGACTTCGACGACGACGAGGAGGACGGCGTCACCGGCCGCTTGGCGCAGGACGCCGACCGAGTGGATGCCGAGGACGTCGACGGTGACGACGAGGACGTCGACGCGCTCGCTCCGGAGAAGGACGACGCCTCCCCGGCTCTGACCACGCCCGCCGACGACGGTGGCCGGGTCGTGAGCGGCGACGAGACCGCCCCCGTCCGGGGCGACGAGCCGGAGTCGACGCAGCGATGAGCGCGGACGCCGGGAAGCGGCTGATCGACGGGTACAGCCTGGTCGTCTTCGACCTGGACGGTGTGATCTACCTGATCGATCGGCCGATTCCCGGCGCCGTCGAGGCGGTGGCCCAACTGCACGCCGAGGGGCGGGCGGTGGCGTACGCCACCAACAACGCCTCACGTCGCTCCAGCGACGTCGCCGACCTGCTGACCGGGATGGGCGTGCCGGCGCGGCCGGAGGAGGTCCTCACCTCCGCGGGGGCGGCGGCCGAGCTGCTCCGCGACCGGCTGCCGGCCGGCGCTCGGGTGCTGGTGGTCGGCGCGGAGGCGCTGCGCGCCGAGCTACGGGCGGTCGGACTGACCCCGGTCGGTCGCGCCGACGAGAAGCCGGCCGCGGTGGTGCAGGGCTACGGTCCGCAGGTCGGTTGGGCCGAGTTGGCCGAGGCGTCGCTCGCGGTCCGGGCCGGCGCGATCTGGGTCGCCACCAACACCGACCGCACCCTGCCGAGCCCCCGAGGCCCGCTGCCGGGCAACGGGTCACTGGTCGCGGTGCTGCGGACCGCGTTGGAGCGGGATCCGGACCTGGTGGTCGGTAAGCCGGAGTCGGCCCTGTTCGAGACCGCCGCCCGGCGCGGCGACGGCGGGAAGGCACTTGTCGTCGGAGACCGACTGGACACCGACATCGAGGGCGCTCGCCGCGCCGGGCTGGACAGTCTGCTCGTCCTCACCGGTGTCAGTGACGTACCCGAGCTGCTCGCGGCCGAGCCACGACGGCGGCCCACGTACGTCGCGCGGGACCTGGCGGGGCTCTTCGACCCGGCGGCGGCGGTGCGGGTCCCGGGCCCGACGGACGCCGGCGGCTGGTCCGTCACGGACCGCGACGGGACGCTGGAGCTGGCGGGGAACGGCCGGGCGCTGGACGCGCTGGCCGCCCTGTGTGCGGCGGCCTGGGCGGCCCCGACGCCGCCGGCGATCCGCCCGGCGGGCCCGGATGCGGCTGCCGCCCTGAAGAGCTTCGGGCTGCCCACCGACGCGTGAGGCCAGCCACCGCCACACCGGGCCGGGGGAGCGCGAACCTCTAGAGGAGCTTGCGCAGCTTCATCAGGTCGAACGGGTTGGCCTTGATCGACACCCGGCGGGAGGCGACCGCCTTGGTGACGTCCAGATCGCCCCGGACGAGGGCGAGCAGGTCGTCGCTGGACGTGCTCAGCGCGATCTTGGCCTTCGGGTCGTCGCCGTCGGCCAGCTCGACGAGCCGGCCACCGCTGATCCTCCCGTGAAAGGCCGTGTCCAGGTCGGTGATGCGGCAGGCCAGAGTGCGCTCCAGGTCGATACACTCACGGACCGTCTCGGCGTTGCGGTCCAACCGGGCGGCCAGCTCCTGCAACGCCTGCCGGCACTCGTCCACGCTGGCCACATGTCCCCCTCGCCGATCGCCACGCCGTCCCCGGCACCGTACCGCACGGGACAGTCCGGGGTGCCCGGTAGCGTGACACCTGCAGACCCCGCCCGATGGAAGGACCAAGGCATGCAGGACGCGTGGCGCGCCTACCTCGAACTGGCCCTGGGCCTGGCGGAGGCGCCCCGGAAGAAGGCGCAGGACGCGGTGCGTCGTGTCGTCGGCACGGGCGGGGCGACCGCCGCCCAGCTGCAGGCTCTCGGCGAGGAGTTGGTCAGCACCAGCGCCGCCAACCGGGAGGCGTTGACCAAGCTGGTCCGCTTCGAGGTCGACCGGGCCCTCGGCGCGGTTGGTCTGGCGACGGCCGACGAGGTCGCCGAGCTGACCCGACGGGTACGGGATCTGGAGCGGCAACTGCGCGAGGCGCGGGCCAGCGAGTCACCCGCGGCGGCGACGGCCAGCGGTCCGTCCGCCGCCGAGCCCGCGCCGAAGTCCGCGGCGCAGCCCGATCCGACCCGCGCGGCGCAGCCCGATCCGACCCGCGCGGCGCAGCCCGGTGACGGCCTGGTGCCGTCGGACGGCCCCGCCGGAGCGCCCGTCGCCCAGGAGCCCGCCGAGCCCGTCGCGCCCGCCGAGCCCGTCGCGCCCGCCGAGCCCGCCGAGCCCGCCGCCCAGGAGCCCGCCGCGCCCGTCGCGCCCGTCGCGAAGAAGGCGATCGCGAAGAAGGCCGTCGCGAAGACGGCCATCGCCCGTAAGCCTCCCGCGACGATCAGCCGGACCGGCGACGATCAGTCAGCCGATCAGGACGACACCCCGACTCCGGCGGACATGCCGGCGAAGAAGGCTGTCCGTAAGCGCCGCCCGGAGGGTGAGTCGTGACCGACGGCGCGCGCCCGGGCCCACCCGGGGGCTTCCGGCCCGGCCCGCCGCCGGCCGGCTCGTTCGCGGCCCGGCCGGGTCCGCCAGCGGGTGCCCGCCCGGGCCCGCCGCCCGACCTGGCGACCGGTGCCGACGACGCCGCGAGCCACCCGGCGGTCGAGGCGGCCGTGCGGGCCATGGACAACGCGGCGGCGCTCGCCCCGGCCGACCAGATCGCGCAGTACGAGGCGGCCTACGAGACGCTCCGCGAGACTCTCGCCACCATCGATCAGACCTGACCAGGGCGACTCCGCCCGACAGACCGGAGAAATACCCATGGCACGTCGCAACCGGCTGGACGCCGAACTCGTCCGTCGCGGGCTGGCCCGCTCACGTGAGCAGGCCGCCGCGCTGGTCGAGGCCGGCAGGGTCCACCTGCGCGGAGTGACCGCGCGCAAGGCCGCCGCGATGGTCGACCCCGCCGACCCGCTGCTGGTCACCGGCGAGGACCCGACCGAGGAGTACGTCTCCCGGGGCGGGCACAAGCTCGCCGGGGCGTTGGCCGCGTTCGGCGGGCTGCGCGTCGCCGGGCGGCGCTGCTTGGACGCGGGAGCCTCGACCGGGGGCTTCACCGACGTGCTGCTGCGCGCCGACGCCGCCGAGGTGGTGGCCGTGGACGTCGGCTACGGGCAGCTCGCCTGGTCCCTGCGGACCGACGAGCGCGTCCGGGTCCTGGAACGCACCAACGTCCGTACCCTCGTCGCGGACGCGATCGGTGGGCCGGTCGACCTGACGGTGGCCGACCTGTCGTTCATCTCGTTGCGGCTGGTGCTGCCCGCGTTGGCCGGCTGCACCCGCGACGACGGCGACCTGGCCCTGATGGTGAAGCCGCAGTTTGAGGTGGGCAAGGATCGGGTCGGGGCCGGCGGCGTGGTCCGCGACCCGGCGTTGCGCGCCGAGGCGGTGCTCGACGTGGCCGCGGCAGCGGCCCAGCTCGGCCTCGGCCTGGCGGACGTGGCGGCCAGCCCGCTGCCAGGGCCCAGCGGCAACGTCGAGTTCTTCGTATGGTTGCGCCGGGGCGCGCCGGCGGCCGACCCGCAGCGGGTACGGGCCGTGGTGGACGCCGGGCCGGACGGCACGACGACGGCCGGCGACGTGCCGGGCGTGGCGGCGGAGGAGGTCGCGGGGTGAAGGCTTACAGCGAGCGGCATACGACGGCACGCGGGCGTGCCGGGGCGTGGCTGTCGGGCCGTGCGGTCGCGGACGGGCGGCCGGTCCGATGAGCCGCACGGCACTGCTGGTGACCCACACCGGCCGTCGGCGCAGCACCGAGCACGCCCGGTCGGTCGCCGCCGACCTCATCGCCGCGGGCTTCGAGGTGCGGGTGGTCGCCGAGGAGGCCGAGGACCTCGACCTGCCCGGGACGGTTCCGGTCACCGGCCCGGAGGCCGCCGAGGGCGCTGAGATCGTCTTCGCGCTGGGTGGGGACGGCACCTTCCTGCGCGCGGCCGAGCTGGCCCGCCCGGCGAAGGCGCCACTGCTCGGCATCAACCTCGGCAAGGTGGGCTTCCTCGCCGAGGCGGAGATCAACGATCTGGACCACGCGGTCCGGGACGTCGTCGAACGCAACTACACCGTGCACGAGCGGCTCACGCTCGATGTCACGGCCGAGTTCGACGGTGGCCCGACCATCGAGTCGTGGGCGCTCAACGAGATCAGCGTCGAGAAGGGCGAACGGGCGCAGATGCTCG
This sequence comes from Micromonospora sp. DT44, assembly GCF_049841635.1. Taxonomy (NCBI): domain Bacteria; kingdom Bacillati; phylum Actinomycetota; class Actinomycetes; order Micromonosporales; family Micromonosporaceae; genus Micromonospora; species Micromonospora sp. DT44. Next base: position 5,648 of record NZ_JBNCKS010000066.1, read on the forward strand.
AACTCCTCGTCGACGTGGACGGCCGCCCGTTGTCCCGCTACGGCTGCGACGGCGTGGTCTGCGCCACCCCCACCGGCTCCACCGCGTACGCGTTCTCCGGCGGCGGTCCGGTGGTCTGGCCGGAGGTGGAGGCGCTGCTGCTGGTGCCGATCAGCGCGCACGCGTTGTTCAGCCGGCCCCTGGTCACCGCCCCCACCTCGACGTTCGTCATCACCGTCGACCCGTTCACGACCCTCGCCGTGCTCGCCTGCGACGGCCGCCGGGTCTACGACCTGCCGCCCGGTGCCCGGGTGACGGTGCGTCGAGGCGCCCTGCCGGTGCGCATCGTGCGGCTGCGTGCCCGTCCGTTCACCGACCGGCTGGTCGCCAAGTTCGGCCTGCCGGTGCACGGGTGGCGGGGCAGCCGCCGGTGACGGTGGCACACACCGTCGGTGTCCGGCGGTTGTCCACCTGACGACATGTCGCCGCTGCGGCGGCGAGAGGCTAGTGACCTGGTTGTGCGCTGCGTCGCAGACTCCGATCGGTCCTCATCCACGGATGTCGGGCCCGAAGGAGTGAAGGAGCGCATCGCATGCACTGGTCCCCCCGTTGGCTCAGCGCCGGCGCGGTCGGCGCGTTGGTGGTCGGCCTCGCCGCGCCGGCTTCCGCCGAGCCGTCCGTCCGGCCCACCGGCCCGAGCCTGGGCGCGTCCGCCCCGGCCGTCGCGCCCGTCCGCATCACCCTCATCACCGGCGACCAGGTCGAACTGTCGCCGGCCGCGCCGGGTCGGGTCGCCGCCACGGTACGCCCGGGACCCGGGCGGGAGCGGATCATCTTCCAGACCCTGGAGGTCGACGGCGGGCTGCGGGTCCTGCCCAGCGACGTCGCGCCCTTCATCTCCAGCGGCGTCCTCGACGCCAACCTGTTCGACGTCCAGGAGTTGGCCGCCGACGGCTACGGTGACGCCGCGCAGGGCGCGCTGCCGCTGATCGTGCGCTACCAGGAGCCGTCCGCCGGCCGGGTCCGGCCGCTCGGCGGGGTCACCGACGCCCGGCCCCTGCCGAGCATCAACGGGGCCGCGCTGCGGGTCGGCAAGGCTGACCTCGGTGGCCTGTGGACCACGCTCGCCGGCGCGCCGACGTCCCGGAGCACGGCCGCAGCACCCCGGCTCGGGGGCGGTATCGCCCGCGTGTGGCTGGACGGGCGGGTACGCCCGACGTTGGAGCACAGCGTCCCGCAGATCGGTGCTCCGGCGGCCTGGGCGGCCGGCCGCGACGGCAGCGGCGTGACGGTGGCCGTGCTCGACACCGGTGTCGACGACACCCATCCCGACCTGGCGGGCCGGATCGCCGAGGAGCGGGACTTCTCCGGCAGCGGCAGCGCCCGTGACGGCCACGGCCACGGCACCCACGTCGCCGCCACCATCGCCGGCAGCGGAGCGGCGTCGGCGGGGCTGCGCAAGGGCGTCGCCCCGGGCGCGCGGCTGCTGGTCGGCAAGGTGCTCGACGACGGCGGCGCCGGCTACGACTCGGCCATCATCGCCGGCATGGAGTGGGCCGCCCACTCCGGCGCGAAGGTCGTCAGCATGAGCCTCGGCGGCGGTCCGACCGACGGCACCGACCCGATGAGCCAGGCGGTGAACGACCTGACCGCCGAGACGGGCGCGCTGTTCGTGATCGCGGCCGGCAACTCGGGCGAGGCGCGGAGCGTCAACGCGCCCGGCGCGGCCGCGGCGGCGCTCACCGTCGGCGCGGTCGACCGCGACGACAATTTGGCGGACTTCTCCAGCCGGGGACCGCGCGTGGGCGACAACGGCATCAAGCCCGAGATCACCGCGCCGGGCGTGGGCATCGTCGCCGCGCGGGCCGCCGGCACCACCATGGGTACGCCGGTCGACGACGCCTACACGGCGGCCTCCGGGACGTCCATGGCCACCCCGCACGTGGCGGGCGCGGCGGCGATCCTCGCCCAGGACCACCCGGACTGGAAGGCCGGCGCGCTCAAGGACGCGCTGGTCAGCACCACGAAGGCGAACCCGGAGCTGACCGTCTTCGAGCAGGGCGGCGGTCGGGTCGACGTGGCGCGGGCGCTCACGCAACGGGTGTACGCGTCGGCCACCGCCGACTTCGGCCGGGTCAGCACCGGCGGACCGGTGGTCGAGCGCAGTGTGACGTACACCAATGGCACCTCCGTGGCGCGGACCCTGCGCCTGGCCCTGGAGCTGAGCAACCTGGACAGCGGCGCGGCCGAGACCGACGGCGTCGCCGTCGGCGCGGGCGAGGTGACCGTGCCGGCGGGCGGCAGCGTGGCCGTGCCGCTGCGGGCGGACCCGGCGAAGCTGGCCCGGGGCCCGCACGGGGGCGCTCTCGTGGCGACCGGCGCGGACGGCGTCGCCGTGCGCACGCCGGTGGGCCTCACCGTCAGCGGACCGCAGCACGACGTCACGATCAAGGTGCTGGACCGGCAGGGTCAGCTGACCCTCTCGCCCGCCCTGACCCTCTTTGGTGAGCAGCCCGAATCGGACTACTGGGGCTGGTGGCCGGGCGAGGGCACCCTGCGGGTCGAGGAGGGCACCTATCTGCTGACCGCGCTTGTCGAGCACGGCGTTCCCCTGGACGAGCAGTTGACCCAGACCATCGAACCCGAGCTGAACGTCGACCGGGACCTGACGGTCGTGCTCGACGCCCGCACGGGGACGCCGGTACGGATCGAGACGCCGAAGCCGAGTGAGCAGCGGGCCACGCTCAGCTTCTACGTGCACCGGGTGCTGGGCAACGGCCGGCAGATCGACCACGGCGTCATGGCGTACAGCACCGTCCAGCAGGTCAACGTCACGCCGACCCGTCCGGTGCGCCAGGGTGAGTTCGAGTTCGCCTCCCGCTGGCAGCTCGTCGCGCCCATGGTGGACGCCAGGGTCACCGGCGTGTCCGCGCCGTCGGACATCAACCTGCTGGGCTCGTCCCCGGCGCCGACCGGGCGACGGAAGCTGCCGCTGGTCTGGGCGGGCACCGGAACGCCCGGCGAGTTGACCCGGGTGCGGGGCGCGGCGGCGTTGCTCACCACCGATGAGAACCGCAGCGAGGAGGAGCAGGTGGCTGGCGCGGCGGCGGCCGGCGCTGCGGCGGTGCTGATCGTCCGCCCCGAGGACCAGAGCGCGTGGACGGTCTGGCGTCCGGACGGGGAGCGGCTCGGTGTCCCGGCCATGGTCGTGGCGTACGACGACGGGCAGCGGCTGGTCGCGGCGGCGCGCACTCATCGCGCGACGCTGGACCTCACGCTGACCGTGGACAGCCCCTACCTGTACGACGTGTGGCAGGTGTCGAAGGGGCGCGTGCCGGAGCGCATCGTGCACACGGTGACGGCGAAGAACACCGCCGAGGTGACCGCACGGTATGGCGACACCGGCGCGGGCTGGGCCACCGAGGAGCGGTTCGGCTGGCGTCCGTGGCAGGAGTACGCCTGGAACGACGACCAGCGCCTGGTCCACAACGGGACCACCCGGCAGGAGTTCGTCAGCGCCGGGGACAACTGGTGGCAGCACCGGGTGCTGCACAAGCAGATGTTCATGCAGTGGGGGCAGTTGACCGGCGGCCTCGCCGAGGCGCCCCGCCAGTACGCCGCCGACGACCGTGAGACCGAGTCCTGGCACGCTCCGGTGGTCCGTCCGGCCGTGCCGGCGACCGGCGCTCCGGTGCCGACGCGCAAGGGTGACGTCCTCGACGTGCGGGTGCCCGAGTTCGTCGACGCCGACGGGCACTACAGCGTGTCGGGCAACAGCGAGGAGTCGGACAGCGTCGAGGCCCGGCTCAGCCGGGACGGGCGGCAGATCGCCGACCTGTCCGACGGCTGGACGCCGGTGCCGACCACGGCGGGGGCGGCCCGTTACCGCCTCGACGTGACGACGCGGCGGTCCTCGGACGGGTGGGGCTACGGCACCCGGACGGACACGGCGTGGCAGTTCACCTCGGCCCGCCCGGCGGGCGCGGCGGCGGCGCCGCTGTCGCTGCTGCAGGTGGACTACCGGGTGCCGGCCGATCTGTCCGGCACCGTGCCCGGCAACCGACCGCACCAGGTGGGGCTGAGCCTGCGCCAGCCCGCCGGGGTGTCCGCTCCGAAGGGCGCCAGGGTGACCGTGCAGGTCTCCTTCGACGAGGGCGTCACCTGGCGGTCCGTACCGACCCGCGGGTCGGGCGTCCGCTACACGGCGACGGTGCCGGCCGGACGCGGAACGGTGTCGCTGCGGGTGCACGCCGCCGACCGGGCCGGTAACACCGTCGACCAGACGGTGCTGCGGGCGTACGGGCTGCGCTGACCGCCGGACCCGGCCGGGCCCACCGTCGTACCGATGGTGGGCCCGGCCGCGTCGTCAGAGCCAGCCGCGCCGGGCGACCTGGAACGCCAGCCCGGGACGGGTGTCGACACCGGCGGCGTCCATCAGGTCGGCGAGGCGGCGCTGCACCGTCCGACGACTCACCCCGAGTTGGGAGGCGATGGACTTGTCCGGTACGCCGGCCACGAAGAGCGACAGCAGCCGGGCCTCGTCGGCGTCGGGCCGGTAGCCGTCGGCCGGACGGTCGTCGCCGGTGTCGCGGCGGTGCTCGGTCGTCGCGCCGGAGAGCGGATCGTCGAGTCGCAGCCGGGTGGCGACCCGCCAGTGACTCTCGAAGAGGGCCAGCAGCGCGTCGAGCAGTTGGCTGCGGCCGATCACCGCGGCGCTCGGCTCGCCGCCGGCACGGTCGGGCACCAGCGGGCAGATGGCGGTACGCGCGTCCACGATGGCCAGTCGGACCGGCAGGCGGTCCAACACGCGGGCCTGCTCACCGGCGGCGACCCCCTTGGCCAGGTCGGCCAGCGCGCCCGGTTCCAGCAGCAGGTCCCGCTCGTAGATGGCGCGGTAGCTCACCCCACGGGCGAGGGCGTCGAACTCCTCGACGTTCTCCGGGCCGGCCATCGCGAGAGGGTTGGCGCGGCAGAACCACAGCACCTCCTCGCGGGCCGAGTTCTGCAGGTCGCGCAGTCGGTCGCGGAGCGTCCGTCCGCCGCGGATCACCTCGACCAGGTGGTCGACGTGGTGGCGGCGCAGGCCCGCACGGTACTCCTCGGCCAGTTGGGTCACCCGGTGGCGGGCGGCCTCCAGGTCCTCCTGGCGGCGTAGCAGCGTCGCGCCGAGGGCGACGTCCGGGGCGGTCGGACGCAGCGGACCGTCCGGGTCGTTCTCGGTGGGCTGCACGAGACCCTTGGCCCGTAACGCCTCGATCTGCTCGACGACCTGCGCCCGGGGCCGTCCCAGCCGGCCGGCCAGCTCGTCGACGCGAGCCGTGGTGAGCTGGAGCAGGCAGCGGTACAGCTCCTCCTCGGCGGGGGTCAGGCCGATCACGTCCAACACGGGGCAAGACTGTACGTCGGCAAGGTGCGGACCGCAGCGGGACCCGGTCGCGGGGCACGTCGGCTGGTCAAGTGTCGGCCCTCGCGTCTACTGTCGGGTGCTGTGCTGGAAGAGCTGCGCATCACCGGACTCGGCGTCATCGAGGACACCACGCTGCCGTTGGCCGGCGGCATGAACGTCATCACCGGGGAGACCGGTGCGGGCAAGACGATGGTGGTCACCGGCCTCGGCCTGCTCTTCGGCGGCCGGGCCGACGCGGGGCGGGTGCGTGCCCAGCCGGGCCGGGCCGTGGTCGAGGGACGGCTGCGCCTCGCCGGTCGCGTCGCCGACGCGGTGCACGCCCGGATCGGCGACGCCGGTGGCGAGCCCGACGAGGACGGCTCGCTGCTGCTGAGTCGTACGGTGACCGTGGAGGGCCGCTCGCGGGCCCACCTGGGTGGCCGGAGCATGCCCGTGTCGATGCTCGGCGAGGTCGGCGAGCAGGCGGTGGCCGTGCACGGTCAGTCCGACCAGCTGCGCCTGCTGCGTCCGGCCGAGCAGCGGGCCGCGCTGGACCGGTTCGCCGGACCGGCGCACGAGAAGCTGCTCGACGCGCTGCGCGAGGCGTACACCGGTTGGCGGCGGATCGTCGACGACCTGGCCGACCGGCGGCGCAACGCCCGCGAGCGCAGCCAGGAGGCCGACCTGTTGCGGCTCGGCCTCGACGAGATCACCCGCGTCGACCCGCAGCCCGGCGAGGACGACGAGCTCAAGACCGAGGCGCAGCGGCTGGAGCACGCCGAGGGTCTGCGGACGGCCGCGCAGCTGGCCCAGCTGTGCGTGGCGGGTGGCGCGGAGGCGGCCGACGAGACGCCGGACGCGGCGTCGCTGCTCGGCACGGCCCGGCGCACTCTGGAGGCGCAGGCCGGCACCGATCCCGCGCTGGGTGAGCTGGCGGCCCGTCTGGAGGAGGCGGCCACCCTGGTCACCGACGTGTCGGCGGAGCTGTCGGCGTACCTGGCGACGCTGGACGCCGATCCGGCCCGGTTGCAGCACGTCTACGAGCGGCGGGCCGCGTTGCGCGGGTTGACCCGCAAGTACGCCGACGACGTCGACGGGGTCGTCGCGTGGGCCGAGCGGGCCCGCACCCGACTGTCCGACCTGGACACCTCCGACGATCTGCTCGACGAGCTGGACCGGGAGGGGCAGCGGCTGGCCGCGGAGGTGGCCGACCTGGCCGCCCGGGTGTCGGTGTCCCGGCAGGAGGCGGCGGTCCGCTTCGCCGACCAGGTCACCGTCGAGTTGGCCGGTCTGGCGATGCCGCACGCGCGGATCGAGGTGGCGGTGCTGCCCCGACCGGCGGGCCGGGCCGAGCCGTCGTTGACGGTCAACGGCGTCGAGGTGGGTGTCGCGGCCGACGGCGGCGACGAGGTGGAGTTGCGGCTGCTGGCCCACCCGGGCGCGCCGTCGTTGCCGTTGCAGCGCGGCGCCTCCGGCGGTGAGCTGTCCCGGGTGATGCTCGCCATCGAGGTGGTCTTCGCCGGCTCCGGGGGCCCGCCCACGCTCGTCTTCGACGAGGTCGACGCGGGGGTCGGCGGTCAGGCCGCGGTGGAGATCGGCCGGCGGCTGGCCCGGCTGGCCCGCAGTCACCAGGTGTTGGTCGTCACACACCTGCCGCAGGTGGCCGCGTTCGCCGACCGGCATCTCGTGGTCGCGAAGGACACCGGCGGCGCGGTGACGACCAGCGGCGTACGGGTCGTGGAGGACACCGAACGAGCCCGGGAACTGGCCCGCATGCTGGCCGGTTTGCCCGATTCGGATCTGGGTATCGCTCACGCCGAGGAGCTTCTGGCCGTCGCGGCGAAGGAAAGGCGGTTGTGACGCCGCGTATTGTGGGCGCAAGCACACCGGCTCGCGTCGGCGTGTGCTTCCCTGGGTAGGCGGCCCTGCTCAGGCATGTCGCGACAGAAAAGCCTGCCTCACATGCCAGGATGGTCACGATGCGTCTACCCACGTTGCGCCGGAACCGGAATGCCGAACCGGGCAGAGTCCTCGGCACCGCGCGCCTTGATCGCCGGACGAAACGCCTGGTCGGTCGGCTTCGCCCCGGTGACATCGCGGTCATCGACCACGTCGACCTGGACCGGGTGGCGGCCGACTCGTTGGTCGCTGTCGGTGTCGCCGCGGTCCTCAACGCCAAGCCGTCGGTCTCCGGCCGCTATCCCAACCTCGGGCCGGAGGTGTTGATCGCCGCCGGCATCCCACTGCTGGACGACCTCGGCGAGGGCGTCTTCGAGCGCATCCGCGAGGGTGACCAGGTACGCGTCGAGGGCAACACCGTGTTCGCGGGCGAAGAGCCGGTGGCGCACGGCACCCTGCAGGACGCCGAGTCGGTCGCCAAGGCGATGTCCGACGCCCGGGAGGGGCTGTCGGTGCAGTTGGAGGCGTTCGCCGCCAACACGATGGACTATCTGCGCCAGGAACGCGACCTGCTGCTCGACGGCGTGGGCGTACCGGACATCCAGACCCAGATCCAGGGCCGACACTGCCTGATCGTGGTGCGCGGCTACGACTACAAGGCCGACCTGGACGTGCTGCGCCCGTACATCCGGGAGTTCAAGCCGGTGTTGATCGGCGTGGACGGCGGCGCGGACGCGCTGGTCGAGGCCGGGTACACCCCTGACATGATCATCGGGGACATGGATTCGGTCACCGACGACGTGCTGCGCTGCGGCGCCGAGGTGATCGTGCACGCCTACCCGGACGGGCGGGCGCCCGGTCTGCCCCGGGTCAACGGGCTCGGCGTACCGGCCATCACGTTCCCGGCGGCGGCGACCAGCGAGGACCTGGCGATGTTGCTGGCCGACGAGAAGGGCGCCTCCCTGCTGGTCGCGGTCGGCACCCACGCCACCCTCGTCGAGTTCCTCGACAAGGGGCGCGGCGGGATGGCCTCGACGTTCCTGACCCGGCTGAAGGTCGGCGGCAAGCTGGTCGACGCCAAGGGTGTGAGCCGGCTCTACCGGCAGAGCATCTCGGGTTCGTCGTTGCTGCTGCTGGTGCTCTCGGCGATCGCGGCGATGGCCTCCGCGGTGGCGGTCTCCACCGTCGGGAAGGCGTACCTGGGTGTGGTCGCCGAGTGGTGGGACAATTTCGTGTTCCAGCTGTACCGGCTCTTCTAGTTCCCGAGCGATCAAGAGGCTGCAAGCGTGATCAACTTCCGCTACCACGTGGTGTCCCTCACCGCGGTCTTCCTGGCTCTGGCGATCGGCCTGGTGGTCGGCACCGCCGCCCTCAACGGCCCGGTCGCCGACTCGCTCAAGCAGCAGGTCACCGGGCTGCGCAAGGACAACCAGCAGTTGCGGCAGCAGGTCAACAGCATGGAGAAGCAGCTCGGCCTGGAGGAGGAGTTCGCCGAACAGATGTCCCAGGTGGTCCTGCCGGGCACCCTCACCGGACGTCGGGTGGTGGTGCTCAGCCTGCCGAACGGGCGTGACCACACCGAGGGTGTGCTCAAGAAGCTGCAGCAGGCCGGCGCCACCATCACCGGTCGCGTCGACCTGCAGGACAAGTTCATCAACCCGGACAACAACTCCAACCTGCTGGAGCTGGCCGTCACCGCCGCCCGGCCCACCGCGCAGACCACCGGCCTGCCCGGCAACGGGCACGGCGTGGAGACCTCCAGCGCGCTGCTGGCCAGCGTCCTGCTGGACCGCGCCCAGGGCACCGCGCCGGTCAGCGACGCCGACCGGCGGGCGGTGCTCGCCGCGTACAACAACGCCGGCTACCTGACCACCGACAACAACAAGGTCACCGGCCCGGCGGAGGCGGTCGTCGTGGTGAGCGGCCAGCCGTACGTCGACAAGGACTCCGAGAAGCGGGACGAGTCGGTCGTCAAGATCGCCGAACAGTTCGACCGGACCGGGGCGATCGTGGTGGGCGGCAACGGCTCCGCCGGTGGCAACGTGGTCTCCGTGGTCCGGGGCGACCCGGTGCTGTCGCAGACCATCTCGACCGTCGACAACGCCAACACCGTCCAGGGGCAACTGGTCACCAGTCTGGCGCTGGTGCAGCAGCTCACCGAGAAGAAGGCCGGCCAGTACGGCGTCGGCGACAATGCCGCGTCCCTGCTGCCTAGACTGCCCCAGTGAGCGAACGACGTACCGCCGTGTCCGTAATCGACGAGGTGCCGGCATGAGCACGCTGGGACGGCTGCTGGTCGGCGCCGCCGGAGCGGCCGCCGCCCGGTACGCGCTGCGCGAGGTGCGGACCGCCCCGGTGGGGCCGGCGCTGGAGCGCACCAACTTCCGCGGCCGAACGGTGACCCTCGCCGCCGGTCCGGCGCTCGCGGCCGGAGCGACCGCCGCGGGCGCGTTCGGCGCGACGAGTGCCGCCTCCGGTGGCGCCGCCCTGGTCGCCGGCCTCGGCGCCGGTGGTGTCGGGCTCTACGACGACGTGGTCGGGGCACGTCCGGAGCAGAAGGCGGCCAAGGGCTTCGCCGGACACCTCGCCGCGTTGCGCGAGGGGCGGGTCACCGCCGGGCTCGTCAAGGTGGTCGGGGTGGGCGCGGCCGGGCTGGGCGCCGCCGCGCTGCTCGCCGCCGACCCCCGCGTCGCCGCGCACCCGCGCCGGCAGCGCCACGGCGCGTTCGGCCGGAGTGTCGACGTGCTGCTCGGCGCTGGCGTGATCGCCGGCACCGCCAACCTGCTGAACCTGCTCGACCTGCGACCCGGCCGGGCCATCAAGTCCGGGCTGCTGCTGGGCGCGCCGCTGACCGGCGGCCCGCACGGTGGGATCGCCGCCGGCGCGGTCGGCGCCGCCGCCGGACTGCTCGGCGACGACCTGTCCGAGAACGTCATGGTCGGCGACAGCGGCGCGAACGCGCTCGGCGCGCTGCTCGGTGTGGCGCTCGCCGCCCGCACCGGTCCGCTCGGTCGCGCCGGCCTGCTCGCCGTGCTGGCCGGGCTCACCGCCGCCAGCGAGAAGGTCAGCTTCACGGCGGTGATCCAGCGGACCCCGGGCCTGCGGGAGCTCGACGCCCTGGGTCGGCGCACCGACTGACGTGACCAGACCGGCCCCCCTCGCCGGCGCCGGCCGGCTGGCCGGGGCAGCCGCGCTCATCGCCGTCCTCACCGTGCTCAGCCGGCTCGCCGGCTTCGGCCGGACCGCCCTGTTCACCTGGAGTCTCGGGAACACCGACCTCGGCGGCACCTACGTGGTGGCCAACGCGGTGCCGAACTTCATCTTCGAGATCGTCGCCGGTGGCGCGCTGGCGAGTCTCGTCGTACCGCTGCTGGCCGGCGCTGTCGAGGCCGGTGACCGTACGACGGTCGCCCGGACCACCGGCGCGCTGCTGACCTGGACGGTGACCCTGCTGGTGCCGCTCGCGCTGCTCGTGGCGCTGTTCGCCGGCCCGGTGGTCGAGTCGCTGGGGCACCACCTCACCGACGCCCAGCAGCACAGCGGCGTACGGATGCTGCGGGTCTTCGCGCCGCAGCTACCGCTGTACGGGGTCGGCATCGTGCTCACCGGGGTCCTCCAGGCGCACCGCCGCTTCGCCTGGCCGGTGCTCGCCCCGCTGCTGTCCAGCCTCACCGTGATCGTGGTCTACCTCGGGTTCACGGCCACCCAGGGCCGCTATGCCACGGTCGCCGGGGTGAGCCCTGGCGGCGAGGTGCTGCTCTCCGCCGGAACGACCCTCGGCGTGGTGGTGCTGTCGCTGTCGCTGCTCATCCCGGTCCGCCGGTTGCGACTGGGGGCGCGGCCCGGGTTCGGGTTCCCCGCCGACGCGCGGGCCCGGGTCGGCGCGCTGGCGGTGGCGGGCGCGGTCACCGTCACGACGCAGCAGATCGCCCTGATCGTCAGCCTGAACCAGGTGACGGCGGGCGCGCGCAGCAACCCCGGCGTCTACAACCTGGCGCAGACCGTCTACCTGCTGCCGTGGGCGGTGCTGGCGGTGCCGGTGGCGGTGGCGGCCTACCCGACCCTCGCCGCGGCGCGGTCGGCCGGTGACGAGGGCGCCTACCGGGCGACCCTCGCGCCGGCCGTGCGCGGGGTGCTGCTGTTCAGTTGCCTCGGCGCGGCCGCGCTGGTCGGGACCGCGGGGCCGATCGGGCACTTCTTCTTTCCCGCGTCCACCGCGCCCACCGCCGCCGCCGCGATCATCGGGTACGCCCCGGGCCTGGTCGGCTACGGCCTGTTCGCGATCCTCACCCGGGCGCTCTACGCGCGGGGGCAGACCCGGGCGGCGACGGTGGCGACCGCCGTCGGCTTCCTCGTGGTGCCGGTCGCGGTGCTGGCGCTCGGCAGGATCCTGCCCTTGACCGACCGGGTGCTCGCCGTGACGTCCGCGAACTCGGTGGGCATGGTGGTGCTGGGCGCGCTGCTGGTCGTCGCGGTGGCGCGGTCCGCCGGCACACCGGCGCTGGCCGGCGCGGCGCGCGCCGGGGCGGCCGGCCTCCTCGCCGGCCTGCTCGCCGCGTTCGCCGGGCTGGGCCTGAGCCGTTGGCTCGACAGGCTGGACGGCGGCACCCCGACGACGGCCGTGGCGCTCGGTCAGGGCATGCTGTCCGGGGTTCTGGTCGGTGTCGTGTTCCTCGTCGTGGTCTGGTTCGTCGACCGGCGGGACGTACGGCCGCTACTGACCGGGGTGGCTCGCCGCCTCCGGCGGGGCCAGCGGGGCCGGGCCGGCACGTCGACGTCCACGCCGGGCGCGGTGCCCCGGAGCGGGGCGACGGGAAGGAGACGGCGGTTCGGTGAGCGTTGTCAACACCAACCGGCGGTGGCCGGCATGACGGAGACCAACGGCTGGTCGGGCGCCGTGGCGCTGGTGCTGGCGTCCAGCACCGGTGGGGTCGGCCAGCACGTCCGTTCGGTGGCACGAGGGCTCGTCGCGTCCGGCGCGACGGTGCTGGTCTGCGGGCCGGCGGCGACGCAGGAGCAGTTCGACTTCACCGGCGTCGGCGCGCGTTTCGAACCGGTGGAGATCCCGGCCAGCCCGACCCCGGCCGACGCGCGGGCGGTGCTCGCCCTGCGGCGGGTGCTCGCCACGGCCCGGGTCGACGTGGTGCACGCGCACGGCCTGCGGGCCGGTCTCGTCGCCGTACTGGCCCGGCCGACCGCCCCGCTCGTGGTGACCTGGCACAACGCGGTCCTCGCGGGCGGGCTGCGCGGCGGGGTGTCCCGGCTCGTCGAGCGGGTGGTCGCCCGGGGGGCCCGGGTGGCGCTGGGGGCGTCGTCCGACCTGGTCGGGCGGGCCACCGCGCTGGGCGCCGCCGACGCGCGGCTCGCCCCGGTCGCCGCCCCGACACTGGCCGCGCCGCGTCGGCGTCGCGCCGCCGTCCGCGCCGAGTTCGGCGTGGGACCGGAGCAGCCGCTCATCCTCTCGGTGGGGCGCCTGCACCCGCAGAAGCGCTACGACGTGCTGGTCGACGCGGCGGCCCGCTGGCGGACGCGTACCCCACCGCCGGTCGTGGTGATCGCCGGGAGCGGCCCGGCGTACCTGTCGTTGGCCGCGCGGATCTCGGCGGCCCGCGCTCCGGTGACCCTGCTGGGGCACCGTACCGATGTGGCCGACCTGCTCGCCGGCGCCGACCTCGCGGTGGTCACCAGCGACTGGGAGGCGCGGCAGTTGTTCGCCCAGGAGGCGATGCGGGCCGGCGTGCCGTTGGTGACGACGGCGGTGGGCGGCCTGCCGGAGCTGGTCGGTGACGCCGCCGCGCTGGTCCCCTCGGTCGACGTGGACGCGGTCGACGCGGCGGTGCGCGCGCTGCTGGACGACCCGGCGGCCCGGGCCGAACTGGGTCGGCGCGGCGCCGAACGGGCGGCGACGTGGCCCACCGAGGCGGACACGGTCGCCGTACTGGCGGCCGTCTACGCCGAGCTGGCCGCCCACCCGGCGGCGCCCGGCTCCGACGCGCCCCTGACGGGACATCGCTGATGGTGCGTCGACTGGCCCCGGCCCTGTTGACCGTGCTCGTGGTGGCGTTGGGCGTCGCCGCGCTGGCCGTCCGGCCGCCGCAGGGCACGCCGCAGCGCACCGCCGACTTCGTGGTCCTCGCCGGTATCGCGGGGCTGCGCTGGGAGGACGTCGACCAGCAGCGCACGCCGACACTGTGGCGGATGGCCCAGGAGGGTTCGATCGGCTCGCTGTCGGTGCGGTCCGCGCACCGGCCCACCTGCCCGGTGGACGGCTGGTTGACGCTCGGCGCGGGCAGTTTCGCCGGATGGAACGGCGCCCGCCCCGACGGCGGCTGCCCGCCGGCCTCGGTGGCCGTGGAGCAGCCGGACGGGATCGGCGCGAACCTGCCCGACCAGGAGAGCGTGGTCCAGTACAACCAGCAGCGGCTGCCGTGGGGCACGATGCCCGGGTCGCTGTCGGAGTCAGTGCGCTGCACGGTCGCGGTGGGGCCGGGCGCCGCCGTGGCGGCCGCGCGGCCGTTCGGCCGGGTCGACAGGTACGCCGCGGGGCTGCCGGCCGATCCGCGTCGGCTGCTCGGCTCGTGTGTCCTGAGCATCGTCGACCTCGGCACGATCGAGGGGACCGATCCGGCGGCGCGCGCCGAGGAGGCACGGGTCGCCGACGCCCTACTGGCCCGGGTCCTGACCGCCCGCCCGCCGCGGTCGCTGGTGCTGGTCGCCGGCATCTCCGACACCGAGCGGCCGTCGCGGCTGCACGTGGCGATCGCCGACGGGCCGGGTTGGGAGCGGGGCTGGCTCACCTCGGCCAGCACCGGCCGGGACGGTTACCTCCAGCTCGTCGACCTCGCGCCGACGGCGTTGGCCGCGCTGGGTCGGCCGATGCCGGAGCGGCTGTTCCTCGGTCGGCCGGCGGTCAGCACCGGTGGGCGGCCGGCGGACCTGACGGAGGCGATCAACGCCCCGGCGGACGCCGACCGGGAGGCGGCCGCCCAGCGGACCGTCTCCGGCGGGTTCTTCGCCCTGCTCGCCGGGGCGCAGGTGCTGCTGGCCCTGGCCGTGCTGCCGTTGCTGCGCCGCGCGCGGCCACACGCGGGCCCGACCGGCCCGACCCCGATCCCGGCCCGGGTCCTGGCGGTTGTCGAGTTGCTGCTGGTCGCGGCGGCGTTGACCGTCCCGGCCGCGTTGCTGGCCGACGCCGTCCCCTGGTGGCGCGGCGGGCATCCCGGGTGGATCTTCGCCGGGGTCACCGCACTGCTGGTCGCGGGGGGCACGGCCGCGGTCCGCTTCGCCCCCGGGTACGCGAAGACCCTCGGCCCGGTCGGCGCGGTGGCCGGCCTGACGACCCTGGTCGTCGGGGTGGACGTGCTGACCGGGGCCCGCCTTCAGCTCAACGGCGTGGTCGGCTACTCGGCGTTGCAGGGTGGCCGGTACGCCGGGCTGAGCACGGTCGCGCTGGGGGTGTTCCTCGCCGGCGCGCTGGTGACCGGCGGGTGGCTCGCCCAGCGGGTGCACCGTCGCTGGCGGCCCGCGGTGATGGTCGCCGTGGGTGGCCTCGCCGTGGTGGTGGCCGGCAGCCCCTACCTGGGCGCCGACCCGGTCGGCGCGATCGCGCTGACCGCCGGCCTGAGCGTGGCGGCGGCGATCAGCGCCGGTGGCTGGCTGACCATCAGTCGACTGGCGTGGGCCACCATGGCCGCCCTGGCGGTCGGTATCGGCTTCGCCGTCGTGGACCTGCGCCGGCTGCCGGCCGAGCGGGGGAGCCTCGGCCGGTTCCTGTCCGCGGTCGGCGACGGCACCGGCGGTTTTACCGTGCACCGGTCCAGCACGGCGAACTTCGAGACGCTGGTGAACAGCCCGTTGACCGTGCTGGCGCTCGCCGGCGGGCTGCTGGTGTGGTTCGCCCTGCTGCAGCCGTGGGGTGGGCTGATGCGGCTGTTCGGCATCTACCCGGCGGTGCGGGCGGCGTTCGCCGGTACGGCGGTCGCGGCGGTGCTGGGCGGTGTGCTCGACGGCGCGGCGCTGGACGTGGCCGGCGCGGCAGCCGCCCTGGTGGTGCCGCTGGCGGCGCTGGCGTCGCTGCGGGTCCTCGGGCACGCCGCCGACCGGACCCGCCCCGCCACGGCCCGCACCCGGGAGAACGAGGCCGACGACGATCCGGGTTCCGGTGGCGACGGGCCAGCCGGCGGGGGGAATGGTCCGACCGGCGGCGGTGGTCCGCTCGGCGCCGGTCACCCTCGACCGGTCGGCGGTTCGCCCGCCGCGCCACCCCGTACCGTCGTCCGGGGGCCGGACCTGGGCTCGCCGGCGGCCGACGGTTCCGGCCGGTCGGCCGGTCCGACGGCGGGCGCCGCGACCACCGCTCCGGCGCAGCGGCGTCCGGCGGACACGCCAGCGCCATCGAGCGAGGTTGCCACCTCCTGACCGCCGGACGTCACCCGGGTGGCCCGTTCCGGTCCCACCCGGGGTGCGGCCTGCGAGTACCCGTCGTGAAGGTGTTACCGTGGAATCCCGTGGATCGCGTGATCACTTTGCTGATCGAGCACGGCGGTCTGCATGACCGCGACAGACGACACGGGAGCAGGCCTTGGCCCCATCAGCACGGACGACCAGGCACATTTTCGTCACCGGGGGCGTCGCCTCCTCGCTGGGTAAGGGCCTCACCGCCTCCAGCCTCGGCAACCTGTTGACCGCGCGCGGGCTCCGCGTCGTGATGCAGAAGCTCGACCCCTACCTGAACGTCGACCCGGGGACGATGAACCCGTTCCAGCACGGCGAGGTCTTCGTCACCGAGGACGGCGCCGAGACCGACCTCGACGTCGGCCACTACGAGCGTTTCCTCGACCGGGCGCTGTCCGGCAAGGCGAACGTCACCACCGGGCAGATCTACTCCGACGTGATCGCCAAGGAGCGACGCGGCGAGTACCTGGGCGACACCGTCCAGGTCATCCCGCACATCACCAACGAGATCAAGTCACGGATCCTGGCGATGGCGGACCCGGACGAGGACGGCGTCCTGCCCGACGTGGTCATCACCGAGGTCGGTGGCACGGTGGGCGACATCGAATCGCTGCCGTTCCTGGAGGCGATCCGTCAGGTCCGCCACGACCTGGGCCGGGACAACTGCTTCTACCTGCACGTCTCGCTGGTGCCGTACCTGGCG
Source organism: Micromonospora sp. DT44 (assembly GCF_049841635.1). Classification (NCBI taxonomy): domain Bacteria; kingdom Bacillati; phylum Actinomycetota; class Actinomycetes; order Micromonosporales; family Micromonosporaceae; genus Micromonospora; species Micromonospora sp. DT44. Next base: position 22,069 of record NZ_JBNCKS010000066.1, read on the forward strand.
CCGTCGGGCGAGCTGAAGACCAAGCCGACCCAGCACTTCGTGGCCCAGCTGCGCAACATCGGTATCCAGCCGGACGCCATCGTGCTGCGCTGCGACCGGGAGATCCCGGTGAAGCTCAAGGAGAAGCTGTCGCTCTACTGCGACGTGGACGCCGAGGCGGTCGTCGCCGCCCCGGACGCCCCGAGCATCTACGACATCCCGAAGGTGCTGCACCGCGAGGGGCTCGACGCGTACGTGGTGCGCCGGCTCGGGCTCTCGTTCCGGGACGTGGACTGGGCGAGCTGGGACGACCTGCTGGAGCGGGTGCACCGGCCCCGGCACACGGTGACCGTCGCGGTGGTCGGCAAGTACGTCGACCTGCCCGACGCGTACCTGTCGGTGAGCGAGGCGATCCGGGCGGCCGGTTTCGGTAACCGGTCCCGGGTGCAGCTCAAGTGGGTGCCCAGCGACGAGTGCGTCACCCCGGCCGGCGCGGCGGCGGCCCTGGCCGGCGTGGACGGCATCCTCATCCCGGGCGGGTTCGGCGTCCGCGGCATTGAGGGCAAGATCGGCACGGCCCGGTACGCCCGGGAGAACGGCATCCCCCTGCTCGGCCTCTGCCTCGGCCTGCAGTGCATGACGATCGACGTGGCCCGGCACCTGGCCGGCCTGGACGGCGCCAACTCGTTGGAGTTCGACGAGCAGGCCGCGCACCCGGTCATCGCCACGATGGCCGACCAGGAGGACATCGTCGCCGGCAAGGGCGACCTGGGCGGCACCATGCGGCTCGGGGCGTACCCGGCGACGTTGACCGAGGGCTCGATCGTCGCCGAGGCGTACGGCAGCACCGAGATCAGCGAGCGGCACCGGCACCGGTACGAGGTCAACAACGCCTACCGGGACGCGCTGACGAAGGCGGGTCTGCACATCTCCGGCACCTCGCCGGACGGCCGGCTGGTCGAGTTCATCGAGCTGGACCGCGACCTGCACCCGTTCTTCGTGGCCACGCAGGCGCACCCGGAGCTCAAGAGCCGCCCGACCCGTCCGCACCCGCTGTTCGCGTCGTTCGTCAAGGCCGCGGTGGCGTACTCGCAGGCCGACCAGTTGCCGGTCGACCTCGAGCCCGCCTCGGAGGCCCCGTCGGCGCGCAAGGCGGCCCGCAACGGCGCCGCCACGAAGGCGTCGGCGTGACCGAGCACCGCTACGAGGTCCGCTCCCGCGAGGAGCGGTACCGCGGGCGGATCTTCGACGTGGTCACCGAGGAGGTGACCATGCCGGGCGGCGGCACCGCGCTGCGTGACCTCGTGCGGCACGTCGGGGCGGTGGCCGTGGTGGCGCTGGACGACGCCGGTCAGGTGGTGCTGATCCGCCAGTATCGGCACCCGGTGGGCCGGCACCTCTGGGAGCTGCCGGCCGGGCTGATGGACGTCTCCGGCGAGGAGTTGCCGGCCGCCGCGCTGCGGGAGCTGGCCGAGGAGGCCGACCTGACCGCCGGGCGGATCGACGTGCTGGTGGACCTGCACAGCTCGCCCGGGTTCACCAACGAGATCGTTCGGGTCTTCCTGGCCCGGGACCTCGCCGACGTGCCGGCCGACGAGCGGCACGAGCGCCACGACGAGGAGGCCGACCTCCAGGTCGTCCGCGTCGACCTCGACGAGGCGGTCGGCATGGTCCTGGCCGGCGAGATCACCAACGCGTCCGCGGTGGCCGGGCTGCTCGCGGCGGCGCGCGGCCGGGACACCGGCTTCGCGGCGCTGCGCCGGGCGGAGGCGCCGCTGCCGCGCTGAGCGCCGCAGGGGGTCCAGCCGATCATCGAGTACGCGACAGAGGGGCCCCGCCATCGGCGGGGCCCCTCTGTGTGTCCAAGCGGAAGGTCAGTCCCGCAGCGGGCGGCCCTGCGCGTCCGTGCCGCCGTTGACGAGGATCAGGATGCCGTCGATGAGGCCCCAGAGTCCGCCGGCGCCACAGGTCACCAGGCTCACGACGAGCTGGAGCACGGCGATCTTGGTGTGTCCGGTGTAGAACCGACCGGCCCCGAAGGTGCCGAGCAGGATGCCGAGGATGCCCGCGACGACCTTGCTCTTGTCGGAGTAATCCGGGGCGTACCCGGGCTGGTAAGGAGGAGTGGTCATGGGCGGACACAATAGTGATCCACTCGCCCGCTGTCCGTACCCCCACCCGTCAGATGGGACGATAATGGGCGAACACTGTCCTGACGGCTGAGGTGACGTCCACCGCCGGCCCGGTCCGTGCCCTGACACTCCGTCAGGTCACCCGGGCACCGGATGCCACTGTGCTGGCTCGTTGGGGCACCGGACGCGCCTAGACTGCCGCCGGCGGGACCGGTGGACCGTGGCGGCAATGGGGCCGTCGTGGCGCCGAGCGGTCGGGGGAACTCAGCCCCGAAGAGAGGTGTCTGCATCGTGAAGGTCGGAATCCCACGCGAGGTCAAGAACCACGAGTACCGCGTGGCGATCACGCCGGCGGGCGTCAACGAGTTCACCCGCAGCGGCCACCAGGTCTTCGTGGAGTCCGGCGCGGGCGTCGGCTCCAGCATCACCGACGAGGAGTTCGCCGCCGCAGGCGCGAAGATCCTGGCCACCGCCGACGAGGTGTGGGACACCGCAGAGCTGGTGCTCAAGGTCAAGGAGCCGATCGCCGAGGAGTACCACCGGATGCGCGAGGGGCAGGTCCTCTTCACCTACCTGCACCTGGCCGCCTCGAAGGAGTGCACGGACGCGCTGGTCGACCGAAAGGTCACCGGCATCGCGTACGAGACCGTCGAGCTGCCCGACCGGTCGCTGCCGCTGCTCGCGCCGATGTCCGAGGTGGCGGGCCGGCTCGCCCCGCAGGTGGGCGCGTTCTACATGATGCGGACCGGCGGTGGTCGGGGTGTGCTGCCCGGCGGCGTCTCCGGCGTGTACGCGGCGAAGACCGTCGTCATCGGCGCCGGCGTCTCCGGCATGAACGCCGCCGCCATCGCCCTGGGCCTGCAGTCCGAGGTGCTGCTGCTGGACAAGAACGTGGCCCGCCTGCGCCAGGCCGACGCCATCTACCGGGGGCACCTGCAGACCGTCGCCTCCAACGCGTACGAGATCGAGCGGGCCGTCCTCGACGCCGACCTGGTCATCGGCGCGGTGCTGGTGCCCGGCGCGAAGGCCCCGACGCTCATCTCCAACGAGCTGGTCTCCCGGATGAAGCCGGGCAGCGTGCTCGTCGACATCGCCATCGACCAGGGTGGCTGCTTCGAGGACTCGCGCCCCACCACGCACGCCGACCCGGTCTACAAGGTGCACGAGTCGATCTTCTACTGTGTGGCGAACATGCCCGGCGCGGTGCCGAACACCAGCACCTACGCGCTGACCAACGTCACCCTGCCGTACGCCCTCGAACTGGCCAACCAGGGCTGGCGCGACGCCCTGCGTGGCGACCCGGCGCTGGCGCTGGGCCTGAACACCCACGACGGCCAGGTCACCTACGGCCCGGTCGCCGAGGCACACGGCATGCCGGTGCTCCCGCTGGCCGAGGTGCTGGGCTGACCGACTCCACGGTGATGCGGGCCGGTGCGGGCGTCGAGCCCGCGCCGGCCCTGCGCCGTGCCGTCCGCGGGTACCTCGACCACCTCACCGTCGAGCGCGGCCTGTCCGCGAACACCCTCGCCTCGTACCGCCGGGATCTGGAGCGTTACCTCACGACGCTGGCCGTGGCCGGCGTCGCCGACCTCGCGTCGGTCGCCCCCGGCGTCGTCGAGTCGCACCTGGCCCGACTGCACGCGGGCGACGACGACCACCCGCCCCTGGCCGTGTCGTCGGCCGCCCGCGCCGCCAGCGCGGTCCGTGGCCTGCACCGGTTCGCCGTGCGGGAAGGGCTGGCCGGCGCCGACCCGAGCCGGGATGTCCGCCCGCCCACCCCGCCGCGCCGACTGCCCCGGGCGCTGGGAGTCGACGAGGTGGTCCGGCTGCTGGAGACCGCCGGCCCGGTCACCGCGACCGGTGACGGCGCGTCGCTCGCGCTGCGCGACCGGGCGCTGCTGGAGTTCCTGTACGGCACCGGCGCGCGCATCTCCGAGGCGGTCGGCGCGGCCGTCGACGACCTGGACGTCGACGAGGGCGCCGTGCTGCTGCGCGGCAAGGGCGGCCGGATGCGCCTCGTCCCGATCGGCGGGTACGCCGTCGACGCGGTCCGCGCCTACCTGGTCCGGGCCCGCCCGGCGCTGGCCGCCGCCGGCCGGGGCACCCCGGCGGTGTTCCTCAACGCCCGGGGCGGCGCGCTGTCGCGCCAAGGCGCCTGGATGATCCTGCGGCACGCCGCCGCCCGCGCCGGCCTGCCGGTCGAGGGACCGTCGGCGGTGTCCCCGCACACCCTGCGCCACTCGTACGCGACCCACCTGCTCGACGGTGGCGCCGACGTGCGGGTCGTCCAGGAACTGCTCGGTCACGCCTCGGTGACCACCACCCAGGTCTACACCCTCGTCACCGTCGAACGGCTGCGCGAGGTGTACGCCACCGCCCACCCGCGCGCCCGCGACTGACGCCCCGGTCGGGGTTGGTCCCGACACGCCGGGCCGGTGCCGAACGCCCTGCTGGTCGGTGGCGTACAGTCGGCATCGGCGCGGACCTCCTGGGGCGACAGACCGGGGTGCGCAGCGGCGCCGCGAAGGACGTCGGACGGCTCCGACGCCGGGTGGGTCGTCGGGAGGGGGCAACGAGCACATGGCTGGCAACGGTGACCGTGCCGAGACGTGGACGTCGGAGCTCCGCGAGCAGCAGGCCGCGCTCGGCAACGATCTGGGTCCGGCCGACCCGGCCGCCTACACGATGCGCAAGCCCATCCCCGAGCCGATGCCCACTGATCGGCACGGTCCGGCGCGCATCATCGCGATGGCCAACCAGAAGGGTGGCGTCGGCAAGACGACCACCACCATCAACCTGGGCGCGGCCCTCGCGGAGTACGGCCGCAAGGTGCTGCTCGTCGACTTCGACCCGCAGGGCGCGCTCTCGGTGGGCCTGGGTGTCAACCCGCACAACCTCGACCTGTCCGTCTACAACCTGCTCATGCAGGACGACGTGACCGCCGAGGACGTCCTCATCAAGACCGACGTCGCGGGCCTGCACCTGCTGCCGGCCAACATCGACCTCTCCGCCGCCGAGATCCAGCTCGTCAACGAGGTCGCCCGCGAGATGGCCCTGGCCCGGGTCCTGCGCTCGGTCCGCAAGGAGTACGACTACATCCTGATCGACTGCCAGCCGTCCCTCGGCCTGCTGGCGATCAACGCGCTGACCGTCGCGCACGGCGTGCTCATCCCGCTCGAGTGCGAGTTCTTCAGCCTGCGCGGTGTGGCCCTGCTGCTGGACACCATCGACAAGGTGCGCGAACGGCTCAACTTCGACCTGGAGCTCGAAGGCATCCTCGCCACCATGTACGACAGCCGCACCACCCACTGCCGCCAGGTGCTCCAGCGGGTGGTCGAGGCGTTCGGCGACAAGGTCTACCAGACGGTCATCACCAAGACGGTGAAGTTCCCGGAGTCCACGGTGGCCGGTGCCCCCATCACGACGATGGACCCGGCCTCCTCCGGGGCGCGTAACTACCGTCAGCTGGCCCGCGAGGTGATCGCCGCCCAGTCGGAGCGGTAGCCGGAAGTCCCGGTGCCCGTCTCGTGGACTACGGTCGTGCGGTGACCGCGCCACCCCTCGACCCGCCCGACACCGCCGATCCGGCCGTGGTCGACGGTGCGCAGCCCGCCGGGTTCACGGTGCGACTGGCCAACTTCACCGGCCCCTTCGACCTGCTGCTGCAACTCATCGGCAAACACAAGCTCGACGTCACCGAGGTGGCCCTGCACACGGTCACCGACGAGTTCATCGCCTACATCCGCGCCATGGGCGACGACTGGGACCTGGACGAGGCCAGCGAGTTCCTGCTCATCGCCGCGACCCTGCTCGACCTGAAGGCCGCCCGGCTGTTGCCCGCCGCCGACGTCGAGGACGAGGAGGACCTCGCCCTGCTGGAGGCCCGGGACCTGCTCTTCGCCCGGCTGCTGCAGTACAAGGCGTACAAGGAGGCGGCGGCACACATCGCCGAGCTGGAAGCGGTCGGCGGCCGCCGCTATCCCCGGGCGGTGAGTCTGGAGCCCCGCTACGCCGAGGCGCTGCCCGACCTGGTGCTCGGCATCGGCCCGCAGCGGCTGCTGAAACTGGCCGTGAAGGCGATGACCCCGAAGGTGACGCCGGAGGTGTCCATCGCCCACGTGCATATGGTGCGGGTCAGTGTGCGGGAACACGCGGCGATCCTCACCGCCCGGCTGCGTCGGGCGGGCACGGCGACCTTCTCGCTGCTCTGCGCCGACTGCGAGGCCACCCTGGAGGTGGTGGCGCGGTTCCTGGCGTTGCTGGAGCTGTACCGGGAGGGTCTGGTGGCCTTCGTGCAGGAGCAGGCCCTGGAGGAGCTGACCGTGCGCTGGACCGGGCCCACCGACGGCGAGACCGAACTGCACGTCGACGAGTACGCCGGCACACCCGCCGACGCCGACCCGCCTCCCGGGCCGGAGCCGGTGGCGGGGGAGCAGGCCGGCGGACCGGCCGAAACGGAAGCGACGGAGGGTGCGCGGGATGAGTGACGAGGAGCGCCGGGACTCCCTGGCCGACCAGGCCGCCGCCTGGGTTCCCCCGTGGGAGCGCCCACGCCCATCGGCCCCCACCACCTCACCTGCCGAGGCCGAGGCTGAGTCCTCCGACGCAGCCGCCGGTGAACCGGCCGAGCCTGTCGCACCCCGCGAGACGTCCGAGCCGGGCGAGCCGGGGGAATCCGCTGAGCCGATCGAGGCCGCCGAGCCGGTCGTGCCCGTTGAGGCGGTCGTGCCCGCCGAGCCCATCGTGTCCGGCGAGCCGGTCGTGCCCGTTGAGGCGGTCGTGCCGGAGGTCGACGTGCCCGCTGAGGCGGGTGCGAGTCGGGGCGCACCCCGGCGGGAGCCCGTCGGGCGACGGCGGCCGGCGGTCGTGCCGGAGCCCGCGCCCGAGCTGCCCGACGCCGAGCTGCGCGGCGCGTTGGAGGCGATCCTCCTGGTGGTGGACGAACCGGTCAGCGAGCTGGTTCTCGCCCAGGTGCTGGAGCAGCCGGCCGAGCGGATCGGGCCGGTGCTCGACGAGATCGCCGCCGGCTACACCGCCGCCGGGAACGGTTTCGAGCTGCGCCGGGCCGCCGGCGGTTGGCGGTTGTACACCCGGCCGGAATACGCTACGTACGTCGAGCGGTTCGTCCTGGACGGGCAGTCCGTGCGGCTGACCCAGGCGGCTCTGGAGACCCTGGCCGTGGTCGCGTACAAGCAGCCGGTGACCCGGTCGCGGATCTCGGCCATCCGGGGTGTCAACTGCGACGGCGTCATCCGTACGCTGGTCACTCGCGGCCTCGTCGAGGAGTGCGGCACCGAATCGGACAGCGGGGCGTTCCTGTACCGGACCACCACGCTGTTCCTGGAGAAGCTCGGGCTGAACACCGTCGACGAATTGCCACCTCTCGCACCCTTCCTGCCCGACGACGTAGAAGAGCTTGCCGATGCGACCCGATAACCGTTCCCCGAAGTCCGACGCCCCCGTCTACGAGGGCGCGGAACGCCTGCAGAAGGTGCTCGCCGCCGCCGGCGTGGGTTCCCGCCGCGCCTGCGAGGACCTGATCTTCCGGCGCCGGGTCACCGTGGACGGGCGGGTCGCCAAGCTCGGCGACAAGGTCGACCCGGCCAACGCCGTGATCCACGTCGACGGCGAACGCCTCCAGGTCGACACCCGCCTGGTCTACGTGGCGATGAACAAGCCGCGTGGTGTGGTCACCACCATGGCGGACGAAAAGGGCCGCAACGAGCTGGCCGACTTCATCGGCAGGCGGCTGGACCAGCGGGTGTTCCACGTCGGGCGGCTCGACGCGGACAGCGAGGGCCTGCTGCTGCTCACCAACGACGGCACCCTCGCGCACAAGCTCATGCACCCCTCGTACGAGGTGCTGAAGACCTACCTGGCCGAGGTGGTCGGGCCGATCCCGCGCAACCTGAGCAAGCGGCTCCTCGCGGGCGTCGAGCTGGAGGACGGGCCGGTCAAGGTCGACTCGTTCAAGGTGGTGGGCACGCTGGGCAAGAGCGCCCAGGTGGAGCTGAGCCTGCACGAAGGGCGCAAGCACATCGTCCGGCGGTTGATGGACGAGGTCGGGCACCCGGTCACCCGTCTGGTGCGTACCTCCATCGGTCCGATCCGGTTGGGCGACCTGCGCACCGGGCGTCTGCGGCGCCTGACCAACGCGGAGGTCGCCGCCCTGTTCCGCGCGGTGGGTGACTGACCCCCGGGCTTCGGGGTACGGCTGCCGGTAGGCTCCGCAGCGGCCGGGAAGCGGCCGCCGGAGGGTGGCGTGGGTCGCCTCGGGCGGCGGCGCGCGTGGGTGCGCCACGGGCCCCGGGCATGATGGATGACGATGGACAACCGCTTGCGGCGCCAGCACCGGGCGATCCGCGAGGTACGGGCTGAGGAGGACACGGTGGAGGAAAACGTACGGGCCGAGCGATGTGTGGTCGCTGTGGACGGGCCGTCCGGTTCGGGTAAGTCCACCGTGTCGCGGCGGCTCGCCGTCGGCATCGGTGCGCGCTACCTGGACACGGGGGCGATGTACCGGGCGATCACGTGGGCCGTGTTGCGCTCCGGCGTGGATCTCACGGACGCCGTGTCGGTGGCCAAGGTCGCCGGCGAGGCCGACCTGCGCATCGGCACCGACCCCCAGGGGTACGGCGTGACCGTCGACGGCGTCAGCGTGGACGCGGAGATCCGCGGGCCCGAGGTGACCCAGGCGGTCTCCGCCGTCGCCGCCGTGCCGGCCGTCCGTGAGCTGCTGGTCGCCCGGCAGCGCGAGATGATCGTCAACGCGGGCCGGATGGTGGTCGAGGGCCGGGACATCGGTTCGGTCGTGGCGCCGGACGCCGACCTGAAGGTCTTCCTGACGGCCTCCGAGGCGGCCCGCGCGGCTCGGCGCAGCGCCGAGGACGCCTCCGACGTGGCGGCCACCGCCGCCGACCTGGCCCGCCGCGACCGGCTCGACTCGACCCGCAAGGTCAACCCGTTGGCCCAGGCGAAGGACGCCGTCGTGCTGGACACCACCGAGCTGGGCATCGACGAGGTCGTGGCCCGACTGCGTGACCTGCTCACCGAGCGGGGAGTGGCATGAGTAGCGATGGGGGTGGCTGGGTCGAGTTGCGAGAGCCCGATCTCGTCGTCGAGGAGCCGACCGGCCCGCAGCCGGTCGTCGCGGTCGTCGGCCGTCCCAACGTGGGCAAGTCGACCCTCGTCAACCGGATCATCGGCCGCCGGCAGGCGGTCGTCGAGGACATTCCCGGTGTGACCCGGGACCGCGTGCCGTACGACGCGCAGTGGAACGGCCGGACGTTCACCGTCGTGGACACCGGCGGTTGGGAGCCGGACGCGAAGGACCGCGCGGCGGCCATCGCCGCGCAGGCCGAGACGGCGGTGGTCACCGCCGACGTGGTCCTCTTCGTGGTCGACGCGATGGTCGGCTCCACCGACGTGGACGAGGCTGCGGTGAAGATGCTGCGTCGCAGCGCCAAGCCGGTCATCCTGGTGGCCAACAAGGCCGACAACAACTCCATCGAGATGGAGGCCGTGTCGCTGTGGTCGCTCGGCCTCGGCGAGCCGTTCCCGGTGTCCGCGCTGCACGGGCGCGGCTCCGGTGACCTGCTGGATGCCATCCTCGCCGCGCTGCCGGAAGCTCCCGCGATCGTCGAGAACCGGCCGCGCGGGCCGCGCCGGGTGGCGCTGGTCGGCCGGCCGAACGTGGGCAAGTCCAGTCTGCTCAACCGGTTCTCCGGCGAGGACCGGGCTGTCGTCGACTCGGTCGCCGGCACCACAGTGGACCCGGTCGACAGCCTGGTCGAGATCGGCGGCCAGACCTGGCAGCTCGTGGACACCGCCGGCCTGCGCAAGCGGGTCGGCAAGGCCAGCGGCACCGAGTACTACGCCAGCCTGCGCACCGCCGGCGCGATCGAGGCCGCCGAGGTGGCCGTCGTGCTCCTGGACGCCGGCGAGCCGATCAGCGAGCAGGACCAGCGGATCCTCACGATGGTGACCGAGGCCGGCCGTGCGCTGGTCATCGCCTTCAACAAGTGGGACCTGGTCGACGCCGACCGCCGGTACTACCTGGACAAGGAGATCGACCGGGAGCTGCGCCGCATCCCCTGGGCGATCCGGCTGAACCTGTCGGCCATGACCGGCCGCGCGGTCGACAAGCTGGCCCCGGCCCTCAACAAGGCCCTGGCGAGCTGGGAACTCCGCGTGCCGACCGCGCACCTCAACCAGTGGCTCACCGCGCTCGTACAGGCCACCCCGCACCCGGTGCGCGGTGGACGGGCGCCCCGCATTCTGTTCGCCACGCAGGCCGGGGTGGCGCCGCCGCGGTTCGTGCTCTTCACCACGGGCCCGCTCGACGCCGGATACCAGCGGTTCGTCGAGCGCAAGCTCCGCGAGGAGTTCGGGTACGAGGGCAGCCCCATCGAGATCTCCGTACGCCCCCGCAAGAAGCTCGGCCCCGGTGGCCGGGGCAAGGCGCACGGGTAACCCCTTTTGTAAGGGTGGGTCAGGCGATCTCGCCTGACCCACCCTCCTAGGACGCTCTAGGGGTTGTGGGGTGGTTCGCTGCCTCAACAACGCGGGTGGGGCCTGTGCGGACGGGGCAGGAGTGCTGCGCTAAGCTGTACCGGCTGTCGCAGGGGGAACTCTGCGGGGGCGGGACGTGGCGCAGCTTGGTAGCGCACTTGACTGGGGGTCAAGGGGTCGTCGGTTCGAATCCGGCCGTCCCGACAGCGAGAGGGTTTCCGCAGGTCAATGACTTGCGGGAGCCCCTCTTTCATTGCTCGGCACGGATGCCTGGTATGGCACGCCGCTGTTGGACTCCCAGCCCTGAACGCCTTCGACATTGCTTTCGAAGGACGCCTATCCGCAGGCCGCAAGGAGCCATCAACAACCCGAGTTACACCGTTCGTTGGCAGACTCCCGTTTTTGAGTGCGCCACCGGATGCGGCTTCCACGACCAGCAAACCCCAACCGCTTGGTCGTCTCGTCGGCAGTCCAAAGGCGTCCGCTCATGCCGTGACGACGGGCGGGTCAGCCGGCTGGGGTGGAGCGGACGGGGAGCAGGTTGCGCTCTGCGAAGACCTTCTTGGCGATGAGCGTGGCGTTGACGGCCCGCGGCACGCCGCAGTAGACCACCGCCTGTAGCAGCGCCTCGACTATCTCCGACGGCGTCAGGCCCGCGTTGAGCGCGCCGTTGACGTGGACCTCTAGCTGCAACGCCGTTCAGTTAGGCGTTTCGGTAGGCCGTCAAGCGTGTCGTGGAGACGAGGCAGCGGAGCTCCGG
>NZ_JBNCKS010000067.1:0-4067 GCF_049841635.1 Micromonospora sp. DT44
CTGGCACACCGGCCAACCGGTCATGCGATCCCTGACCGCCTACGACCACTGACCCCTTGGAATCGATCATCTAGGCCCCGGCCCCCTTTTTCGCGTCGATCTTGCACTTTCTGTTGACGATTGATCCCTTATCCGGGGCTATGTCGCCGCAGAAAGTGCAAGATCGGCGCGAGTCTTTGTGGTCAGGCTTCGCCGTTCAGCTCGCGGTAGCCGCGGCGGGCGGCGAGCAGGGCCGCGCGTGCCCCGAAGGGCGCCTCGGCGGCCACCCGCTCCGGCGGCGCACCGCCGGTGTGCGCGGCCCGGATCAACCAGGCCAGCCGTACCAGCTCGGCGTGCTGGGCCCGGACGAAATCGACGTCCACCACGTCGCCGTGGCCCGGGACCACCACCATGCCCGGGGTCGTCAGCCGCAGCAGGTCCGCGACCGCGTCCGGCCACTGCAGGGGGTACGAGTCCTCGAAGGCGGGCGGACCACTCTGCTCCACCAGATCGCCGGCGACGAGCACGTCCGCGTCGGGCACGTGCGCCACCAGATCGGCGTCGGTGTGCCCGCGCCCCGGGTGCCGCAGCAGCACCCGTCGGCCGCCCAGGTCGAGCGTCGTCTCCGTGTGCACCGCGTGCGTCGGGGCCAGCAGCGGGGTGTCCGCCAGGTCGGCGGCCAGCTCAACGTGCTCCGCGCGCACCTCCTCGTACGCCTCCCGGCGCAGCCCCTCCGGGTCGTCACGCAGAGCGGCGGCGGCCCGCTCGTGCGCGTACACCGGTCGGGGCGGGTCGCCAGCCAGGACGGCGTTGCCAAAGCAGTGGTCGTAGTGGTGGTGCGTGTTGACCAGGGTCAGCGGACGGTCGGTGACCCCCCGGACGGCGGCGGCCAGCTCGGCGGCCTGCCCCGCCGAGGAGAGCGTGTCCACCAGCAGTGCCTCGTCGTCGCCGACGACGAGCGTGACGTTGACCCGCAGCAGGGGCTCGACCCGCACGTACACCCGGTCGGCGACCTCGACGAACCCGCCGCTCACGACGCCCGCCCGGCCCGGTCGACGAAGCGTTGCCGGTCCACCAGGAGCCGGTCCACCCGACCCCGGGCCACCGTCTGGTCGCCGTCGGAGACGCTGACCTCGAACGACAACCGGCGACCGTCGACCGTCGTCAGCAGCGCCTGCGCCCGTACCGTGCGGCCCACCACCGTCGGCGCGAGATGCTCCAGCTCGACCCGGGTGCCGACCGTCGTCGAGCCGGGCGGCATCGCCGACGCCGTGGCCGCGACGGTGGCCGCCTCCGCGAGCGCGAGCGCCCGAGGCGTGCCCAGCACCGGTACGTCCCCCGAACCGACCGCCTGGGCGGTGTCCGCGTCGGTGACGGTCAGCTCGACCTGGGCGGTCAGACCCGGCGCGAGGGCCGGCTCGGGCTGCTCCTGCATGGTCGTCAGCCTAGGTGTTCGGAGACCCCGTCGAGCACGCGCCCGGCGATCCCGGCGCCGCCCGCCCTCCCACCTGTGCGCCGCCCCGCCGGGTGGTACCCGTCGGTCGATGCCATAGCCGTCGTTAACCTTGACCGCGATGGCCGTCGTGACTGACCCCCAGCCCCCCGCCCGGACCGACCCACCCGCGTCGCCGGACGCGGGTCGTCGGCGCATCGTCGCCATGACGATCTGGGCGGTCGCCTTCGTCGCCGCTTGGCTCGGCATCGGGCTGCCCACCGACCCGGCGTACGCCTTCGTGTGGATCTGGCTCGGGACCATCGCCTGGAACAGCGACCGCCCGTGGCGCAGCCACCTGCGCTTCGCCCGGGACTGGGTGCCGGTGGTGCTGCTACTGGCCGCGTACAACCTCTCGCGCGGGTTCGCCGACAACGGCGCCACCCCGCACGCCATGGAGCTGATCGTCGCCGACCGGTTCATGTTCGGCTGGGCCACCGGCGGGGAGGTGCCCACCGTCTGGTTGCAGGAGCACCTCTACCGCCCACAGGTGCACTGGTGGGACATCGCGGCGAGCTGGGTGTACTTCTCGCACTTCGTGGTGGCGCTGGCCGCCGCCGCCGTGCTCTGGATGCGGGACCGGCACCGCTGGGCCGCCTACATGCGGCGGTGGGGATTCCTGTGCGCCGCCGGCCTGGTCACGTACTTCGTCTACCCGGCCGCGCCGCCCTGGTGGGCCGCGCAGAACGGACTGCTCACCGAGGTGGCGCGGATCTCCACCCGGGGCTGGAAGGCGTTCGGCATGCACGGCGCCGGCAACGTGCTCAACGCCGGCCAGATCGCCTCGAACCCGGTCGCCGCCATGCCGTCGCTGCACACCGCGTGGGCGCTGTTCGTGGTGCTGTTCTTCCTGCACACCACCCGCCGCCGGTGGTGGCCGCTGCTGCTCGCGTACCCCCTGGCGATGACCTTCACCCTGGTCTACTCCGGCGAGCACTACGTGATCGACGTGCTGGTGGGCTGGACGTACGTCGGGCTGACCTACCTGGTCGTCGGCTTGGCCGAGCGGGCGTGGAGGTCCTACCGCGCCCGCCACCCCAAGGCCGAAACCCAACCGCCCCCCAACCAGCCCGACCTCCCGACCCTCCGCGAACCGGACAGCACCACCACCCACCGCTCGATCCCCGCCGACCACTGACCGCCCCGTCTTTGTTGATCAAGAGGTTTGCGTCACCGGGTGCCCGATTTTTGACGCGAACCTCTTGATCAACAGCAGTCATGGGGGTGGGTTAGGGGGTTTGGTGGCGGGCTTGGTGGGCTCTGCTGGTTAGTTCGGCTGCCAGGGACCAGGCTTCGGCGAGGTCGCGGTCCTGGGCTGCGGCGCCCGAGCCGCCGGCCGTGTCCGCGTACACGGTCGCGAGCCGCAGCCGGCGCTGCACCGGCCCCTGCACGACGCGCACGCTCTGGATCCGGGCGTACGGCACGATCGCCAACTGTCGGGTGAGCAGCCCGGACCGGGTGGCGAAGACCCGATCGAACAGGCCCGCGCCGAGCGCGCCGCGTCCGAGCGGGTGCAGCCAGCGCGTCCGGGGCGGTGGCGGGCTCAGCGTCAGCGCGTCCAGGCGTACGCCGGGCAGCACCTCGCCGACGATCATCGCGGCGGTCGGCAGGTCACCCACCGGCAGCAGCCGGTCCGGTCGGTTGCGGTCGTCGGCCTCCGCGATCGAGTAGCCGGCCACCTCCAACCGCAGTCGCAGCCAGTCGTTAACCCGCCACAGCAGCGGCCAGGTGGCCCGTACGGTCTGGACCCGGTCCAGCGGCACGGTCTGCGCGCGGGTTTCCAACAGGCCGTTGTGCACCCGCAGGGTGCCACCGTCGCGGGCCAGCCGGAAGTTCCAGTCGTCGAGGACCCGGCGGATCGGTTGCAGGAGCACACCGGCCATCGCGGTCAGCGTGCTCGCCACCGCGATGAACGACCACGACCCCGCGGTGACGAACTGCACCACGACGAAGGCAACGCCGAACGGGAGCAGGAACGCCTGCGGGGTGAGCAACTGGCTGACCAGGAGGTTCCGGTTGCGTACCGCGTGCAGTGGCCGAGCCCGCACGGCCGTCGGGGTCTCGACCAGCGTCGCTGGCGCGGTGTCGCCGGGCGGCACCCCGCGCCCGGCGAGCGCCAGCAGCCGCTCCCGCAGGCGGGCCGCGTCGGCCACCCCGAGGTACGCCAGCGGCGCTTCGGTCTTGCCTCCTCCGACGACCTCCAGGCGCAGCTCGGCCAGGCCGGTGAGCTGGGCGAGCAGGGGCCGGACCACCTCCACGGCCTGCAACCGCTCCAACGGGATGGCCCGGGTACGCCGCCAGAGCAGCCCCTCGTGCACCCGCAGCTCGCGGCCCACCACGTGGTAGCCGGTGTTGTACCAACTGATCACCGACAGCACGGTCGCGCCGAGCGCCAGCACCACCACCATGGCGGCGAACCGACCGAAGCCGACCCGCGACAGTGTCGACCAGGACAGGCCGGCGATCACCACGACCAGTGACTTGGCGCCGTGCAGCAGCGGGCTGAGCGGGTGCAGCCGCTGTCGCGGCTCCCCGACACCACCGCTCGCCGGAGCGGGCCAGGGCTGGACCGCCCCGGGCGTCCCGGCCGAGTACG
>NZ_JBNCKS010000067.1:4162-33285 GCF_049841635.1 Micromonospora sp. DT44
GTACGGCGGTCCGGCCGAGTACGGCGGTCCGGCCGAGTACGGCGGTCCGGCCGAGTACGGCGGTCCGGCCGAGTACGGCGGTCCGGCCGAGTACGGCGGTCCGGCCGAGTACGGCGGTCCGGCCGAGTACGGCGTCCCGGCCGAGTACGGCGTAGCGGGATACGGCGTCCCGCCGCCACCCGGGGACCCCGCAGGGTGCGGCGGCATACCAACGTGCGGCGGCGGGCCACCTACGTGCGGCGGCACTCCAACGTGTGGCGGGCCGGCAGGGGGCGTGTCGCTGTCGGGAGGTGGCGGCACGGTGCCGGGCTCGACGGGGCTCTCGCTCATGGGGCCAGCGCCCGGTGGCGTCGGCGGTCGCCGGCGCGGGCGGTCACAGCCCCTCCGCCCGGTCCTCACCGAGCGCGGTGAGTCGGTCGCGCAGTCGGGACGCCTCCGCCGGACGTAGGCCGGGCACCCGCGCGTCACTGGCGGCCGCCGCCGTGTGCAACTGCACGGTGGCCAGGTCGAAGGCGCGTTCCAGTGGGCCGGCGCTCACGTCGACGAACTGCATGCGGGAGTACGGGACGATGGACAACCGTCGGACCAGCAGTCCGTGCCGCACGAGCAGGTCGTCGTCGCGCTCGGCGTAGCCCCAGGCGCGTACCGCCCGGACGATGGCCGTCGCCCGCCACCCGCCGAGCACCAGCACGACGGCGAGGGCGAGTCCGAACAGCCAGTGACCGCTCAGCGCCCAGCCGACTGCCGTCACGGCCAGGCCGATGGCCACCACGATCGCGAGTCGGATCAACTCCACCCAGATCAGGTCGGTCGAGATCGGCTGCCACCGTACGGCGTCGGGCCACGGCTCCAACGGGCCACGGTCCGACGTCGCGGAGGCGTGCCCAGCCGCCGAAAGGCCGGGAGCCGCAGAAGGGCCGGGAGTCGACACGGTGCCAGGAGCCGCCGAAACGCCGGGAGCCGCCGAAACGCCGGGAGGTGGCAGGAGGCCAGGGGCCGGCAGGTCGGGCGGGGGCGAGAGGGCGGCGTGACCGGCCGACGGCGGTACGGCGTTCGGCGGCAGCGGGGCCGGCGACGAGGCGTCCGGCGGGGACGGGTCCGGGCCGAGCGTGCCGGGCGCCGGGAACGCGCCGGGCGGCGGCGCGATGCCGGGCAGTGCCGCCGCCGGGGAGGTCGGTGGTGACGGGGCGGTGGGGCCAGGGGAGGCCGGTGGGTCGGCGCGGTCCTCCGGGCTCATCGACCAGACCCGTTCCACGCGCCCCGCGCCGCCGCGCTGCTGTGCCTCATCGCTCGCTCACACGTCGAGGGTAGGCGATCCGGACACCGGAGTGACGGTACGGAGAAAGCCACGGGCGTCCAGGAACGCTCCGAGAGAGTCCCGGTGCTCGGCGCAGGCCAGCCAGGTCTTGCGCCGATCGGCGGTGTGCAGGCGGGGATTGTTCCACTCCAGCGCCCAGACGGCGGGGGCGCGGCAGCCTCGGGCCGAACAGACCAGGGCCTCGTCGGCGGGGGTGGGGACGTTCATCCGGGCCAGTCTAGGGCGGCCGGGGAGGAAGTTTGAGCGCCGGGCGGCCACGGGGGGAGCCGCCCGGCGACGGGATGAATCGTACACGCGGCGGCCCGGTCCCTGTCCACCCGTGACGCGCGATTCGATGCGCGGAACCGCGTGGCGAAAATCGGCTTCTCCCCACCTCGACACTCAGGAAGGCATGCGAGTCTTGATACCGCACCAGCCGCGACGACCGACCAACGCTGTGGAGGACCGGTGGCCCAGCCGACCACGCCCGACGCCCCGACGCCCAACGGGGCGGCACCACAGGCGCCCGCCCCGGTGACCACGCCCGCACAGGACGCCACCCTGTTGGAGAAGGCGTTGTTCGAGATCAAACGGGTGATCGTCGGCCAGGACCGGATGGTCGAGCGGATGTTCGTCGCGCTGCTCGCGCGCGGTCACTGCCTGATCGAGGGTGTGCCCGGCGTGGCCAAGACCCTGGCCGTGGAGACCCTCGCCAAGGTCGTCGGCGGGTCCTTCGCCCGGGTGCAGTTCACCCCCGACCTGGTGCCGGCCGACATCATGGGTACGCGGATCTACCGGCAGTCGAGCGAGAAGTTCGACGTGGAGTTGGGCCCGGTCTTCGTCAACTTCCTGCTCGCCGACGAGATCAACCGTGCTCCGGCCAAGGTGCAGTCGGCGCTGCTGGAGGTGATGAGCGAGCGGCAGGTGTCCATCGGCGGTGAGACCCACCGGGTGCCCGACCCGTTCCTCGTGATGGCCACCCAGAACCCGATCGAGCAGGAGGGTGTCTACCCGCTGCCGGAGGCTCAGCGGGACCGCTTCCTCATGAAGATCGTCGTGGGCTATCCGACCGATGCCGAAGAGCGGGAGATCGTCTACCGGATGGGCGTGGCCGCGCCGGAACCGACGGCGGTCTTCGACACCCCCGAGTTGATCGCGCTGCAGCGCAAGGCCGACCAGGTCTTCGTGCACAACGCGCTCGTCGACTACGCGGTTCGCCTGGTGCTGGCCACCCGTACGCCCGCCGAGCACGGCATGCCGGACGTCGCCCAACTGATCCAGTACGGGGCGAGTCCGCGCGCCTCGCTCGGTCTGGTCCGGGCCACCCGCGCGCTGGCGCTGCTGCGGGGACGGGACTATGCCCTGCCGCAGGACGTCCAGGACATCGCCCCGGACATCCTGCGGCACCGCCTGGTGCTCAGCTACGACGCGCTCGCCGACGACGTGCCGGCCGACCACATCGTGCAGCGGGTGATGTCGACGATTCCGCTTCCGTCGGTCGCGCCCCGGCAGCAGGCCACCCCGCCGTCGAGCGCCCCACCACCCGGCGCGGGCTGGCCCGGGCAGCGGCCGTGACCTCACCCACCCCTCGTCCCGCCCCTCTGGGTGACCGCAGCGAGGCCGTGCTCTCCCGACTCCAGTTGCTGGTCACCCGCAAGCTCGACGGTCTGCTCCAGGGCGACTACGCCGGTCTGCTCCCCGGGCCGGGCAGCGAGGCGGGGGAGTCGCGGGAGTACCGCCCCGGTGACGACGTACGCCGGATGGACTGGCCGGTGACCGCTCGGACCACGACCGCGCATGTGCGGCGCACGGTCGCGGACCGGGAGTTGGAGACCTGGTTGGCGCTGGACCTCTCGGCCAGCCTGGACTTCGGCACGGGGCAGTGGCTCAAGCGGGAGGTGGTGGTGGCCGCCGCGGCCGCCATCACCCACCTGACCGTGCGTGGCGGCAACCGGATCGGCGCGGTGATCGGCACCGGTGGCGGCACGTCCACACCCGTGCGGCGTTGGCGGGCTGGCCCGCCTCCGGCCGGTCCGGGCGTGCTGACCCGCCTGCCGGCCCGCTCCGGCCGCAAGGAGGCGCAAGGACTGCTGCGTGCCGTCGCCGGCACGGCGATTCAGCCCGGTCGGGGTGACCTGGGCGCGCTGATCGACATGCTCAACCGCCCGCCCCGGCGGCGCGGGGTGGCCGTGGTGGTCTCGGACTTCCTGGCGCCGGCCGAGCAGTGGGCCCGGCCGATGCGCAAGCTCCGCGTCCGGCACGACGTGTTGGCGATCGAGGTGGTCGACCCGCGCGAACTGGAGCTGCCCGACGTGGGGGTGCTTCCGGTGGTCGACCCGGAGAGCGGTGAGTTGCACGAGGTGCAGACCGCCGACCCTCGGCTGCGGCAGCGCTACGCCGAGGCCGCCGCCGCTCAACGGGCCACGATCGCCGCCGCGCTGCGCGGTGCCGGCGCGGCCCACCTGCGTCTGCGTACGGACCGAGACTGGCTGCTGGACATGGTGCGTTTCGTGGCCGCGCAGCGGCACGCGCGTACCCGGGGGACGACACGATGATCCGTTTTCTGCAACCGTGGTGGTTGCTGGCCGTGCTGCCGGTGCTCGCGCTCGCCGCGTTCTACGTCTGGCGGCAACTGCACCGCCGGGCGTACGCGATGCGGTTCACCAACGTGGACCTGCTGCGTACCGTCGCGCCCAAGGGCCTGGGTTGGCGGCGGCACGTGCCGGCGACCGCGTTCCTGCTCTGTCTGCTGGTGCTCGCCACGGCCCTGGCTCGCCCCGCGATCGACACGAAGGAGCCGTTGGAGCGGGCGACCGTGATGCTCGCCATCGACGTGTCGCTGTCGATGCAGGCCGACGACGTGGCGCCGAACCGGTTGGAGGCCGCGCAGGAGGCGGCCAAGCAGTTCGTGGCCGAGTTGCCGGCGAGCTACAACCTGGGTCTCGTCTCGTTCGCCAAGGCGGCGAACGTGCTGGTGCCGCCGGGCAAGGACCGGGACGCGGTGACCGCCGCGATCGACGGGCTGGTGCTGGCCGAGGCGACCGCCACGGGTGAGGCGGTGTTCACCTGCCTGGAGGCGATCCGGTCGGTGCCGGCCGACGGCGCGGCGGGTATCCCGCCGGCGCGCATCGTGCTGTTGTCGGACGGGTTCCGCACCTCGGGTCGGTCGGTGGAGGAGGCGGCGGCCTCCGCGCAGGCGGCCAACGTGCCGGTCTCCACCATCGCGTTCGGCACCGACACGGGTCAGGTCGACATCGGCGGGCAGCTCCAACGGGTGCCGGTGGACCGGCTGGCCCTCGCCGAGTTGGCCGAGACGACCGAGGGTTACTTCTACGAGGCGGCCTCGGTGAGCGAGCTGAAGCAGGTCTACCAGGACATGGGCAGTTCGATCGGTTTCCGGACCGAGCCGCGCGAGGTGACCCAGTGGTACGCCGGGCTGGCGCTGCTGCTGGCGCTCTGCGCCGGCGCGCTCAGCCTGCTCTGGTCGTCACGGATGATCTGACCGCCGGCCGGAGCGACCGACAGCCCAAGCGCCGGGGCGGTCGACGGCCGGGACAGCGAAACGAGCGGCCGACGAACGGCCGGTGGTGGTCAGTGACCGCCGCCGGCCAGGACGAAGACGACGGCCACCCAGACGGCGGCGAGGGTGAAGCCCAGCGGGGCGACGTAGCGGCTCATGGACGGCTCCGAGTGGCGGCTGGACGGTCCGCGAGCGGGGGCGGACCGCAGGGGGTGGGGACGCGCACACGAAGTCGTGACCGGGCGGCTCCCGGCGTCCGTCCGGTGACCGGACGGGGCGACACGCACCACGGCGTTGGCCGAGGTGGTGCGGGAGCGGAGCGGGGTCAGCTCGCCAGACTGAGTCGTGGCTCAGCGGGGCTGACCATCGGCCCGGCCACGACTGGGAGGATCGCTATCTCGCACAGCGATCACCTCCTGCAGGTCGGCCCGGTCCGAACGTCGATGATCGTACACCTGAGCCGCTCTCGGCACGCACTCGGCCGACCGGTCCGCGAGCGCTCCACCGCGCGGCCGGCCCGGCCCGGCCGGACGCGGCGTCGAGCCGCTCCCGCGCCCGCCACGTACCACCGTGACCAGCACCGTGGCGAGCAGCGGCAACCAGCAGAACCGGGCCAGCACCCACCCCGGACCGTCCGGCGTCGTGTGCAGTCCGGGCAGGGCCAGGCCACCCCGAGCGGTGAGCGCGGTCACCGCGACCAGCACCGGCTGGTGCCACAGGTAGATCCGCACGGCGTCGCTGTTCACCGCGGCCACCGCCCGGCCCGCGAGGGGCCGGTCCACCAGCCGTTCCCACCCGGCCCGGGCCAGCAGACCCAGCCCGACCTGGGTGACCGCCAGCGCCGTCGGCGTCGCTGGCCGCGCCCACCAACCCGTCGGGCGGGTCGTAGCCGAGCCAGGCCAGCACGGCCACCCGCGCCGTGGGGTCGCTCGACCGGACCTGCCCGTACAGCTGCCCCGCCTGCACCGACGGCGCCCGCCGCGGCACCCCGCCCAGTCCGCGGTCGAAGTCGGCGAGCGTACTGCCCACCCCCGGCACGAGCACCGCGATCCGGTCCGCGCCCGCCAGGTCGCCGAGGACCTCCACCGGCCGCCCGTCGCCGCGCGGGTCGAAGGCCAGGAAACGGCGGCCGTCCGCCGCCCAGTCCGCGTACGGGGGGCCGGCCGCGCGCATCGCCGCCGCCGTGCCCGGGTACGCCTCGACGAACCCCACCTCCGCGACCGGCTCCGGTGGGCCGGGCAGGACCAGGTTCGCCCCGAGCAACGCGCTCAGAGCGACACGTGTGACACCTCGTCGTCGCACCACGTTCTTCCTCCCGAATGGCGTCCGGAAGGGAAGAGTGCGGGGGCGAACGGGTCGCGGTCGTCGTACCGGGGAGCTGTCTCCCGGGTGGCTCCGAGGCGCTACTCGCCGGCGGCGACCAGACCCGTCTCGTACGCCAGCACCACGGCCTGGGCGCGGTCGCGCAGGCCGAGCTTGGCCAGGATGCGCCCGACGTGCGTCTTGACGGTCTGCTCCGCCACCACCAGATCGGCGGCGATCTCCGTGTTGTTGCGGCCCCGGGCGATCAACCGCAGCACCTCGGTCTCGCGCGGGGTCAGCCCGGCCAGGTCGGTGGGGCGGGGCCGACGGCGGTCCGGGCGGGCCGCGAACTCGGCGATCAGTCGACGGGTCACCGCCGGGGCGAGCAGCGCGTCCCCGGCGGCCACCACCCGCACCGCCTGCACCAGGTCGGCCGCGGGCGCGTCCTTGAGCAGGAAGCCGCTCGCGCCGGCGCGCAGCGCCTCGTACACGTAGTCGTCCAGGTCGAACGTCGTGAGGATGAGCACCCGGGGGCGCTGCGCCGAGCGGTCGCCCAACAGTTGACGGGTGGCGGCCAGCCCGTCCAGGACCGGCATCCGCACGTCCATCAGCACCACGTCCGGGTCGAGCCGACGGGCGGCGGCGACCCCCTGCGCGCCGTCGGCGGCGTCGCCCACCACCAGCAGGTCGGGCTGGGCGGCGAGCAGCGCGCCGAAGCCCTGCCGGACCATCGCCTGGTCGTCGACGATCAGCACCTTGATCATGTGTTCAGGCTCCCCACCTCGTACGGCAGTTCGGCCGCCACCGCGTACCCGCCGTCGGGTAGCGGCCCGGCGGTGAACGTACCGCCGAGCGAGGTGGCGCGCTCCCGCATGCCGGTCAACCCGTGCCCCGCCCCGCCGTCGGCGGCCGGTGGGACGTCGCGCGCAAAGGCGGTCGGCGGGGCGTCGGGCGGGGAGTTGTCGACGCGTACTCCCAGAGCGGACGGACCGGAGCGGACGGTGACGCGCACCGCGGCGCCGGGCGCGTGCCGGGCCGCGTTCGCCAGGCCCTCCTGGACGATGCGGTACGCGGCCAGCCCGACCGGCGTGGGCACCGGACCCGACGGCTCGGCGTCCAGGGTCAGGGCCAGCCCGGCCCGACGGGCCGCGTCCACCATCGCGCCCAGGTCGGCCAGGTCGGGCTGCGGAGCGGTCTGCGGCCCGCTGGCCTCGCTGCGCAGCACCCCCAACAGCCGCCGCATGTCGGTCAGCGCGTCGCGGGCCGAGCCGGCGATGGCGACGAACTCGGCGGCGGCCGGGGCGGGCACGTCGTCGAGGCGGTACGGCGCGGTCTCGGCCTGCACGGCGATCAGCGACATGTGGTGCGCGACCACGTCGTGCAGCTCACGGGCGATCCGGGTGCGTTCCTCCAACACCGCGCGGCGCTCCTGCTCCCGCTCGCTCAGTTCGGTCTGTGCCGCGAGCGCCCGGCGGGACAACCGGTTGCGCCGGATCAGGTCACCGACGATCGCCAGCGCGCCGAGCAGCGCCAGGACGGCGGGCCGGTCCTGCGGTCGTACCAAAGTGAGCACCGGTATCGCCGTGATCACCACCACCCAGGCCAGCACCGGCCGGTCGACCCGCGCGACGGTCAGCGCGACCACCACGATCGACCCCAGCGCCAGGGGTGCCGTCCACGGACCGGGCTGCTCGGCCGGCGCGTTGAACGTGCACACCAGCAGGGCCAGCACGGTCAACCGCCAGGCCAGCAACGGACGCCGGGGCAGCGCCAGTAGCGGCGCCACGGTCATCGCCGCGAACAGCACCGCGACCGGCGTCGGCAGGCCCAGGTCCAGCTCCACGCTCAGCGTGATCCAGAAGAGGCCGAGCGCGGCGAGCAGCCCGATCGGGGCGGCGGCCCGGGCCAGCCGGGGCCAACGGGCCAGCAACGGTCGACCGGGTGGGGCGTCCCGGCCCCACAGGGTCTGCCCCAGCGCCCCCAGAGCCACGACGACAGGTTGCCGGTTCACCACCAGGAGGCTACGGGCCGTGGGTGCCACCAGGCGTGCCCCCGCAGGTTGATCCCCACGTCGTACCAGGGTGGGACGCCACACCCGTTAGCGCTTACTTGCGGGTAACGCCTAGGCTCCGACGCGTCCATGCTGAGCAGTCGCAAGGAGGAACCGTGGCCCGTACCGTGCTGGTGACCGGCGGCAACCGGGGAATCGGCCTGGCCATCGCGCAGGCCTTCGCCAAGCAGGGCGACCGGGTGGCGGTCACCCACCGCAGCGGCGAGGCCCCCGAGGGGCTGTTCGGCGTACGCGCCGACGTCACCGACGCGGCCTCGATCGACGCCGCGTTCACCGCTGTCGAGGCCGAGCTGGGCCCGGTCGAGGTGGTGGTCGCCAACGCCGGCATGACCGACGACACGCTGCTGCTGCGGATGTCCGAGGAGCAGTTCACCAATGTGGTGGACACCAACCTCACCGGCGCGTTCCGGGTCGCCAAGCGCGCCTCCGGCAAGATGCTGCGGGCCAAGTGGGGCCGCATGATCTTCATCTCCTCGGTGGTGGGCCTCTCCGGCGGCGCCGGTCAGGTCAACTACGCCGCCAGCAAGGCCGGCCTGGTCGGCGTCGCCCGCTCGGTCACCCGCGAGCTGGGCAGCCGCAACATCACCGCGAACGTGGTGGCGCCCGGCTTCATCGACACCGACATGACCGCCGGCCTGTCCGACGACCGCAAGGCGGAAATCCGCAAGTCCATCCCGGCCGGCCGGATGGCCAGCCCCGACGAGGTGGCCGCCGTGGTCACCTGGCTGGCCTCGGACGGCGCCGGGTACGTCTCCGGGGCCGTGATCCCGGTCGACGGCGGCCTCGGCATGGGCCACTGACCTTCTCTGACTACGGAGGAAACCCTGCATGTCCGGACTGCTCGCCGGTAAGCGGCTGCTCGTCACCGGTGTCATCACCGACGCCTCGATCGCCTTCTCGGTGGCGAAACTCGCCCAGGAGAACGGCGCTCAGGTCGTGCTCACCGGTTTCGGCCGGCTCTCCCTGGTCGAGCGGATCGCCAAGCGGCTGCCCGAGCCCGCGCCGGTGATCGAGGTCGACGTGACCAACGCCGAGCACCTGGCCAGCCTCGCCGACCGGGTCCGCGAGCACGTCGACGGGCTCGACGGCGTGGTGCACTCGATCGGCTTCGCCCCGCAGAGCTGCCTCGGCGGTGGCTTCCTCGACGCGCCGTGGGAGGACGTGGCGACCGCCCTGCACGTGTCGACCTACTCGTACAAGTCCCTCGCGATGGCGGCGCTGCCGCTGATGTCGTCCGGCGGCGCGGTGGTCGGTCTGACCTTCGACGCCACCAAGGCGTGGCCGGTCTACGACTGGATGGGCGTCGCCAAGGCCGGCCTGGAGTCCGCCTCCCGCTACCTGGCCCTGCACCTGGGCAAGCAGGGCATCCGCAGCAACCTCGTCGCCGCCGGGCCGCTGCGCACCATCGCCGCCAAGTCGATCCCCGGCTTCGACCAGTTCGAGACCGCCTGGAGCGAGCGCGCCCCGCTCGGCTGGAACCTCACCGACCAGGAGCCCGCCGCGCGGGCCTGCCTGGCGCTGCTCTCCGACTGGTTCCCGGCCACCACCGGCGAGATCGTGCACGTCGACGGCGGCTACCACGCCATCGGCGCCTGACGCTCTCATCGGCGACGCCCTCGGGTGCCGCGCGCGTGATCTGCGCGTCCGGACCAGGGGGCGTCGCCGCGCCGTCGTGGGCGAGGTACCAGAATGACCCCCATGGCGTACGACGCGGTGGTGCTGGTGTCCTTCGGCGGGCCCGAACGGCCCGAGGACGTGATGCCGTTCCTGCAGAACGTGACCCGTGGCCGGGGGGTGCCACCCGAGCGGCTCGCCGAGGTCGCCGAGCACTACCAGCACTTCGGCGGGGTGTCCCCGATCAACCAGCAGTGCCGTGACCTGCTCGCCGCCGTCCGCGCCGACTTCGCCGCGCACGGTGTCGACCTGCCCGTCTACTGGGGCAACCGCAACTGGGACCCGATGCTCGCCGACACCGTCAGCCAGATGCGCGACGACGGCGTGACCCGGGCGCTGGCCTTCGTCACCAGCGCGTACGGCGGCTACTCGTCCTGCCGGCAGTACCAGGAGGACATCGCGGCCGCCCGCGCCGCCGTCGGACCCGACGCGCCGGTGATCGAGAAGCTGCGACAGTTCTGGGACCACCCCGGGTTCGTCGAGCCCCACGTCGACGCGGTCCGGGCGGCCCTCGCCCAGCTCGACCCCGCGAAGCGGGCCACCACCCGACTGGTGTTCACCGCCCACTCCGTCCCCACCTCGATGGCGGCCAACGCCGGCCCGCACGGCGGCCGCTACGAGGCGCAGCTACGCGAGGCCGCCCGCCTGGTGGCCGCGGCCGCCGCCCCCGACCTGGCGTACGACCTGGTGTGGCAGAGCCGGTCCGGCCCACCGCACGTGCCGTGGCTGGAACCCGACATCAACGATCACCTCAACGCGCTCGCCGAGGGCGGTGTCACCGGCGTGGTGGTCAGCCCGATCGGGTTCGTCTCGGACCACCTGGAAGTCGTGTGGGACCTGGACACCGAGGCCCTGGAGACCGCCAAGCAGCTCGGCCTCGACTTCGTCCGGGCCGGCACCCCGGGCACCGACCCGCGCTTAGTGACCATGGTCCGGGAGTTGGTCACCGAGCGCACCGATCCGGACGGCGCGCAGCTGCGCCGCCGCCTCGGGGACCTGCCGATGTGGGACACCTGCCCGACCGTCTGCTGTGTACCGACCCGCCGACCGACGCCTGCTGGGGGCACCGATGCATGACCGCAAGCCCGTGCAGAGCTGGCTCACCGACATGGACGGCGTGCTGGTGCACGAGGGCCAGCCGGTGCCCGGAGCGCCGGAGTTCGTCAACCGGCTGCGCGCCTCCGGCAAGCCGTTCCTGGTGCTGACCAACAACTCGATCTACACGCCGCGCGACCTGACGGCCCGGTTGAGCCGGATGGGGCTGGACGTGCCCGAGGAGTCGATCTGGTCCTCGGCGCTGGCCACCGGCCAGTTCCTCGCCGACCAGCGGCCGGGCGGCACCGCGTACGTCATCGGCGAAGCCGGGTTGACCACCGCGCTGCACGCCGTCGGGTACGTGCTCACCGACTTCGCCCCGGACTACGTGGTGCTCGGCGAGACCCGCACCTACAGCTTCGAGGCGATCACCAAGGCGATCCGGCTGATCAACGACGGGGCGCGGTTCATCTGCACCAACCCGGACGTGACCGGCCCGTCCGTCGAGGGGGCGTTGCCGGCCGCCGGCTCGGTCGCCGCCATGATCTCCAAGGCCACCGGGGTGGAGCCGTACTTCGTCGGCAAGCCCAACCCGATGATGATGCGATCGGCGCTGAACACGATCAACGCGCACTCGGAGACCACCGCGATGATCGGCGACCGGATGGACACCGACGTCCTCTGCGGTCTGGAGGCCGGGCTGGAGACCATCCTGGTGCTCACCGGCATCAGCAGCCGTACCGAGGCCGAGCGCTACCCGTACCGCCCGTCCCGCATCGTCAACTCGGTCGCCGACCTGATCGACGAGGTCTGACCCCGCCCGTGCGCCCCGCTCTCGTCGATCTTGCACTTACTGTCGTCGGGATGGGGCGTTACGCCCTTTAGGTCGCAGCAGAAAGTGCAAGATCGGCGCGGTGGTCGGGGTGCGGTGTCTCGGTGCGGTGCGCGGGGGTCTTCAGGGGCGCAGGGGGGCGTTGCAGGCGGCCACCAGGGCCTGGCGGCAGGCTGCGGTGAGCGGGCGGAGCGCGGCGTCGCGCTGCTGGGCCTCGTAGTTGTTGATCGCGCCGCCCGGGGCGGCGTGCCCGGCCAACGCCAGCACCCGGTCGAGCACCGCCGCCCGGGCGAACAGCCGGCGCGCCCGCGGGTCGAACCCCGGTGGCAGATCGGTGGTGCCGTCGGGGCGGCGCAGAGCGGCCAGCGCACCGGCCAGCTCGGGCCGCCACTGGGCCACGTCGAGCCGGGTCAGCACGGCGGTCGTCTCGGCCAGCGCGGCGGCCAACTCGGCCTCCGCCTCGGCGGCCCCGGGCAGCGACAGCGAGGCGGCCGGCGCGTCGGCCGGCAGCGGGTAGACCCGCCACAACACCGTCTCGAAACAGTCCCCGGAGCCGGAGGTGTGGCTGCGTACCTGCGGGATCAGGCCCAGCCCACCGGCCACCACCGCCTCGCCCGCCACCAGCGCCGCTCCGGCGAAGTCGCCGGGGCCGGGCAGACCCCTCGGGTCACCCGGCGCGGGCAGCACCAGCCGGATCTCGTCGGGCGACAGCTTGGCCAGGGTGGGCAGCGCGGCACCCAACGGGACGTCGGTCCAGGTGCCCGGGGCGTCCGCGACGAGATGCTCCTCGTCACCGGCGATGGAGTCGGCGACCTCGTCGTACGGCACCAACCCGGCGCGCCACGCGCGCACCCAGGCAACGAACCGGCTCGACCGGCGCGGCGCAAGCGTGGCCGCGCCCGTTGCGGGGGTGGACATGCCGAAAGGGTACGTGGTGATCGGTGGCCCTGTCTCGGCTGCCGCTCCGGCCGCCCTGCCTGCCCCGAACTGCCCCCTTCGCCCCACCCCATGCCCCCCTGCCCACCCTGCCCCCACCCCACCCCCGGTCGCGCCCCGCCCCGCCCCCGCCCCGCCCCCACCCCGCCGTCCGATCGCGTCGATCATGGAGTTGTGGTGCCTGATTGCTGGCGGTTGGTAGCGCTTCGTGCACCACCACAACTCCATGATCGACGCGGTGGGGCGGGGCGCGGTGGGGCGGGGCGCGGTGGGGCAGGGCGCGGCGGGAGTGGGGTGGGGTGGGGGCCGGTGTGTCGGGGGAGGGGGTTGGGGGAGGGCGGGTTAGCGTGATCTACATGGCGGGGCGATACGGCGAGGACGTGCTGGCGGGGGACTGGCGGCGACGGAAGGTCACCCCCGAGGTGGACGCCGAAGCGGATCTCGTGGTGGAGGACGCCGACTCCGGCTTCTGCGGCGCGGTGGTGGGTTTCGAGGCCGGCGCGGTGGTGTTGGAGGACCGGCACGGTAAACGGCGCAACTTCCCGCTGCTGCCGGCGGCGTTCCTGCTCGACGGCCGTCCGGTGACGCTGCGCCGCCCGACCCGCGCTGTGGTGCCGGCGGCCCGCCGGCGGACCGCGTCCGGTTCGGTGGCGGTGGACAACGTCCGCGCCCAGGTCGCCAAGGCCAGCCGGATCTGGGTCGAGGGCATCCACGACGCCGCGCTGGTCGAGCGCATCTGGGGCGACGACCTGCGGATCGAGGGTGTGGTCGTGGAGCCACTGGACGGCATCGACGACCTGGACGCGGCGGTGCGCGACTTCGTAGCCGGTCCGACCCGACGACTGGGCGTGCTCGTCGACCACCTGGTGCCGGGCAGCAAGGAGAGCCGCATCGTGGCCCGGGTGACCTCGCCGTACGTGCTGGTGACCGGGCATCCGTACGTCGACGTGTGGCAGGCGGTGAAGCCGGCGGCGCTGGGCATCGCGGCCTGGCCGGTGGTGCCCCCGGGCCGGCCGTGGAAGGAGGGCGTCTGCGCGGCTCTCGGGGTGGCGGAGCCGGCCGACATGTGGCGGCACATCCTGTCCCGGGTGAACAGCTTCGCCGACGTCGAGACTCCGTTGATCAACGCCATGGAGCGTCTGATCGACTTCGTCACCGAGCCGGCGTGACCGCCGGGTCCGCCGTGACCCCCCACCGGGCGTCCAAGGCCGGGCGGCGGGTCAGGGGGCCTCGTCCGGGCTGCGCGTGAAGACGAACGTGGCGATGTCGATCGCCGTCGGCCGTCCGTCGTCGTCGCGCAGCACCGACAGGATCTCGCCGTCCTCCGGACCGGAGCGGCCCCGCCAGCGGTCCGTCCCCTCGGCGGTGAACCGGCTGACCCGCTCACCGCGTACATGAGCCACCAGCTCACCCGCGTCCCAGCTCAGGTCCAGCGAGGTGCCCATCCACCACCAGCGACCGGTCAGCTCGGCCACCTCGGCGTCGGGCGCGGCGGTGGTCGGACGCCACGGGCGCGGGAACGCCGGCTCGGCATCCAGCACCGTGGTCAACAGCCGACGGCCGAGTGTGGTGATCGGGAAGCCGTACGAGTTGGCGAAGCCGACCACGGCGGTACGGCTGGCCCGGTGCACCACGAGGGCGGCCACGTACCCGGGCATCGAGCCGCCGTGCCCGACGTACACGCGCTCGCCGTCGCGGTAGAGCTCCAATCCCAGGCCGTGCCCGCCGGTCCAGGAGTCGAGGTCGCTGATCACCACGGGGGCACACATCTCGGTCAGCGTCTCGGCGGCCAGCACCGACGGGTCGGGGTCGGCCAGGAACGCGGCCCAGCGGCCCAGGTCCTCGATCGTCGACCAGAGCTGCCCGGCCGGGGCCATCGCGCCGGTGTCGGTGCGCGGCTCCTCCCGCAACGTGTGGTGCCAGGGGTGGACGACGTAACCGCGGGCGTACGGCTCGGTCGCCGCGTAGGTGGTGCGGCGCAGGCCCAGCGGGGTGAGGATCCGCTGGTCGAGCAGGTCTGCCCAGGGCGTCCCGGTGAGTCGTTCGAGCACCCCGCCGAGCAGCCCGTACGCCAGGTTGGAGTAGTGGTACGTGGTGTGCGGGGAGTAAGCGATCTTGTCGGCGGTGACCCCGGCGAGCAGGGTCGGTAGGTCGACGCCTTCGTTTCGCTCCCACCAGTCGCCCTCGGGTTCGCGCTGGATCCCGCTGGCGTGCCCGAGGAGTTGGCGCAGGGTGAGCGTGCCGAGGCCGGTGCCCGGCAGGTGCTGCTCCAGCCGGTCGTCGAGAGCCAGTCGGCCGGCGTCGCGCAACTGCATGATCAGGGTGGCGGTCATCGTCTTGCTGATCGAACCCACCCGGTACTGCAGGTCGACGTCCGGGTGCGGGTGTTCGCCGGAGACGGCCAGGTGCGCCAGCGCGCCGTCGCGGACCACGCCCAGGACCAGCGACGGGACGTGGCCGTCGGCCTGTGCCTGGGCGACCCGCGCGTCGATCTGTCGGGCGGTCTCGGGTAGCAGGGTCAACGGTTCTCCTCGGGTCGGGCCGCCGCCGGGTGGGCCTCGCCGAGCCTACTGATCTTCGCGGGGAGGCCGCGCGAGCATTTGCGTGTCACGATCGTGGTGTGGACGCGGTGGTGTGGATCGTTCTGGGTGTGGTGCTGGCGGTCGCCGAGATTTTCACGACGACCCTGTTTCTGATCATGTTCGGGGCCGGCGCGTTCGCCGCCGCGGGTGCTGCGGCCCTGGGTGCGCCGGTCGCCGTGCAGGCGCTCGTCTTCGCGGTGGTGTCCGCGCTGAGCCTGGTCGTGGTCCGACCGGTGATCAAGCGGCACGGCCGGTCCGCGCTGGAGAGCGGCGAACAGCCGTTCGGCGTGGAGGCGATCGAGGGCTCCACGGCGCTGGTGCTGGAGCGGGTGGACGCCGACCACGGGCTCGTCAAGATCGACGGTGAGCTGTGGACGGCCCGGTCGTACGACACGACGCAGGCTTTCGAGCCCGGTCAACGGGTTCGGGTGATAAAGGTCCGGGGCGCGACCGCCCTGGTGTGGCAGGACGACGTTTCTTCCGCCGGCGAGCTGCCGGAAGCGAGAGGGTGAACGGGATGACGATACTCGGGGTGCTGGTGATCGCGGTGGCGCTGATCGCCGTGATAACGCTGGCCAAGGCGGTACGGATCGTGCCGCAGCAGCGCCATGACGTGGTGGAACGGCTCGGCAAGTACAAGCGCACCCTCAGCCCCGGTCTCAACCTGCTGGTGCCGTTCATCGACGCGGTCCGTACCAAGGTCGACATGCGCGAGCAGGTGGTCAGCTTCCCGCCGCAGCCGGTGATCACCTCGGACAACCTGGTGGTCTCGATCGACACGGTCCTCTACTTCAAGGTGGTCGACCCGGTACGGGCGACGTACGAGATCTCCAGCTTCCTCCAGGCGATCGAGCAGTTGACGGTTACCACGCTGCGTAACGTGATCGGCTCGCTCGACCTGGAGCGGGCGCTGACCAGCCGTGACGAGATCAACCGGCACCTCTCCGGGGTCCTGGACGAGACGACCGGCCGCTGGGGCATCAAGGTGACCCGGGTCGAGATCAAGGCGATCGAGCCGCCGGCCAGCATCCGCGACTCGATGGAGAAGCAGATGCGCGCCGAGCGGGACCGTCGCGCCGCGATCCTCACGGCCGAGGGGCACAAGCAGTCGCAGATCCTCACCGCCGAGGGCGAGAAGCAATCCGCGGTGCTGCGGGCCGACGGTGATCGGCAGGCCCGGATCCTGCAGGCCGAGGGCCAGGCGAAGGCGATCCGGACGGTGTTCGACGCGATCCACCAGGCGAACCCGAGCCAGAAGGTCCTCGCCTACCAGTACCTGCAGGCGCTGCCGCAGATCGCCCAGGGCAGCGCCAACAAGGTCTGGATCGTTCCGGCCGAGCTGACCAAGGCGCTGGAGGGCATGGGTGGCGCACTCGGTGGGCTGAGCCAGATGGTGGGGGACGTGCCCGCGCCGGAGGCCGCCGACCACGCGAGCCAGGTCGAGCGCGAGGCCGCGGCGGCGGCGCAGGCTGCTGCCGCCGCCGCCCAGCAGATCCACGACGAGGTACGCGTCGCCGAGGCGCAGGCCACCGGCGGCAACAAGCCGCAGGGCCTGCCCGCGCCGGAGCCGGTCACCCCGGACAGTCTGGTCAACGACCCGACGGACCAGCGCGAGCGCGGCTGACCCGTTGCACGGGCCGCGCGGCGCGGACCGCCACGCGGCACCGAGCGCCGGGTCTGCGCGTCCGGCGGCGTCGAGTGAGCGCGACTGGCCGGGCGCGTGCCGGGCCGGGTTCCGGACGCCGGCCGGTCGCCGGGTAAATGTGAGAAAGGCTCATGGGGCGCTCCGACGCCTGCCACGATCGGTCCTAGGACGGGTGGTGACCAGGCAATCGGGGCGCCCCGGCGCGTCTCGCACCGCTCGTGGACGAGCGAGGTGACGCATGAAGGATCCGGCGAATCGGATGTGGTCCTCGGCCCCCGTACCCGGCGCGCACGATCCGGTCGCGCCGCTGGGCTCCCGGCGCAGCGGCGGCGGCTTCGGCGTACTGCCATTCGTCGGCGAGCCCACTCCGCTCGCCCCCGCCACGAACGCCAGTTGGGCCTGGTCGGTACGCCGGTTCGCCCGGGCCGCGGTGTGGCTGCTGCCCGCGTACGCCATCCTCTACGGCGCGGTGGCGATGGCCAGCGACGGCGGGGTGGGCAACGACCCGTATCCGGCGGACGGCCAGGCGGTGTACCTGATCGGCTGGGTGGCGGCGGTCTGGCTCGGCCTGCTCGCACTGCTGGCCCTCACCGGCCTGCTTGCCGCGACCCGCAGCCGCCGGGTGGCCGCCGCCGGGCTGCTGGTCAGCATCGCCGGCACGGTGCTGATGCTGCCGTTCGCCGGCTTCGAGGAGCAGACGCCGGTCTTCGGCACCACCGCGCGGTCGCTGGTCCTGCTCGGCGCGACGTTCTACAGCGTGGGGTGGTTCCTCACCGGGTGGGCGGTGGCCCGCTCGGGCACCTTCAGCCTCGGCGACGGGGTCATGCTGATCATCGCCGCGCCGCTGCTCGGCCTCGGTGGCGCCCTGATCGGGTCGCTCCAGACGTTCGGCGCGATCTTCGTGCTGATCGCCGGCATCGGCATCGGCTACCGCAGCGGCCGCCTGATGCCCCGCCAAACCGCCGACGACGCTGCCAACGCCAGCCTCTCCACCCCCCCAACCCCCTAACCCGCCCTCGCCGCCCCGGGCCGCCGCCCTCCTGCCCCGGTGATCAAGAGGTTTGCGTCAAGAATCGGCCTGAATCTGACGCAAACTTCTTGATCACCGCTGTGGAAGGGCTGGTGGGGTGCCGTGAAGTTGCTGACAATTGGGCTTCGGGGGTGGTCGGTTGGCGTTATTTGTGGCAATCCTGGGTTGCATGGCCGCCCCCCGCTCGCCGCTGTCGCGGCTGTTCACCGTGCTGCTCACCGGCCTGCTGGCCGGGTTGGTCCTGGCCGCCGCGGCGCTGCCGGGCAACCTGCTGGTCGGGTTCACCGCGCGCGCCGCTCTCAGTTCGTACGCCGCGCTGCCCGACGCGCTGCGCACCCCGGCGACGCCGCAGCGCTCCTACCTCTACGCCAACGACGGCAAGACGCTGCTCACCACGTTCTACGACGTGAACCGGACGGACGTCGCGTTGGCGGACGTCGCCCCGGTCATGCGGCAGGCGATCGTGGCGGCCGAGGACCGGCGGTTCTACGACCACGGTGGCGCGGACCTGCGCGGCCTGGCCCGGGCGCTGGTCGCCAACGTCAAGGGCGGTGGCACCGAGCAGGGCGGCTCGACGCTGACCATGCAGTACGTCCGTAACGTCCTCAAGACCGACCCCACCCGCACCGCCGAGGAGCGGGCCGCCGCGACCGACCCCACCGTCGGTCGCAAGATCCAGGAGATCCGGTACGCGGGCGCGCTGGACAAGAGCCTCGGCAAGGACGAGATCCTCGGCCGGTACCTGAACATCGCCTACTTCGGCTCCGGGGCGTACGGGATCGCGGCGGCCAGCCAGCGCTACTTCGGCAAGGCGCCGGCGCAGTTGACTCTCGCCGAGTCGGCGCTGCTCGCCGGCCTGGTGCAGTCCCCGGACGCGTACAGCCCGATCAGCGGCGACAAGGACCAGGCCCTCGCCCGCCGCTCGTACGTGCTGGACTCGATGGTCGCCACCGGCGCGATCACCGCCGCGCAGGCCGCCCAGGCCAAGGCCGGGCCGCTGGCGCTGCACCCCACCGCACAGCCCAACGGCTGCACCGCCGTCGCCCAGGGCCACGACGACTGGGGCTACTTCTGCGACTACCTGCGCCAGTGGTGGCTGGCCCAACCGGCCTTCGGCGCCACCGCCGCCGAGCGCGAGCTGGCCCTGCGCTCGGGCGGCTACACCGTCGTCACATCGCTCGACCCGAAGATCCAGGCCACCGCGCAGCAGCAGGCCACCAAGGTCTACGGGTACGACAACAAGCGCGCCCTGCCGATCGCGGCCGTTCAGCCCGGCACGGGGCGGGTGCTCGCCATGGCGGTCAACCGGCACTACAGCCTCGCCGACAATCCGGCCGGGCAGGCCAACTACCCCAACACCGTCAACCCGCTGATCTCCGGTGGGGCCAGCGTCGACGGGTACCAGGCGGGCTCGACGTTCAAGCTCTTCACCATGCTCGCGGCGCTGGAGTCGGGCCGTACGCTCTCCACCGGCTTCGACGCCCCCGCCAAGCTGCCCACCCGCTACCCGGCCGAGGGGCCGGGCAGTTGTGACGGCCACTGGTGCCCGGCGAACGCCAATCCGGCGTGGATGGACGGGTACCGGATGATGTGGGACGGCTTCGGCCGTTCGGTGAACACCTACTTCGTGTGGCTGGCCGAGCAGGTGGGCCAGGACAAGGTGGTCGAGATGGCGCAGCGGCTCGGCATCACGTTCCGCGCCGACACCGATGCCGCCTTCGCCAAGAACAACGCCGCGAACTGGGGGTCGTTCACCCTCGGCGTGGCCGCCACCACCCCCCTCGACCTGGCCAACGCGTACGCCACGGTGGCCGCCGAGGGCACCTACTGCACGCCGGTGCCGGTGGTCTCGGTGACCGACGCGAAGGGCACGAAGGTGCCGGTCGGCGAGCCGTCCTGCAAAAAGGTCCTCGACGCCGACGTGGCGCGCGCCGCGACCGACGCGGCCCGCTGCCCCGTGGGCCAGCAGTCGCCGTACGGGCAGTGCAACGGCGGCACCGCAACCGGTGTGAACGACATCCTCGACGGCCGGCCGGTGGCCGGTAAGACGGGCAGCTCGGAGGAGAACGCCACCGAGACCTTCGTCGGCTTCACCCCGCAGGTGGCCGCCGCGGGCATCGCGGCCAACCCCGACGACCCGACCGACTCGGTGGGTTCGGCGGTGCAGAGTAAGGTGATCGACGCGGTCGCGCGGGTCATCGCCACCGCCGTGAAGGGTCAGCCGGAGAAGGCGTTCACCGCCCCCAGCAAGGAGTTGGCCGGCGAGCCGCGCCGCCCGGTGGAGCGCCCGGCCGTCCCCGAGCGCCAGCAGCCCACCCCGGACCAGGACCCGCTCTCGGCCCTGCAACGTTGGCTGGACCGTCGGGGCTGACCCCGGATCCAGTGGCGGCCCGGCTCGCTTCGAGCCGGGCCGTCGTGCTCTCTCCACACGTCCGCTGGTTGCCCCCGGTCACTCCCTCGGGGGCCGACGTGACCGGGCGCAGCCTCAGCGGTTGGTGGAGGCTGCCGAGATCGCGGCGCGCACCTGCTGGGCGAAGCCGGCGACGGTGAAGTCCGCGGCCAGGCTGTCGACCAGGATGATGTCCGAGATCGCGTTGTTCATCCGAAGCGGCAGGATCGCCTGGTACTCGGGCGAGTTGTACCACCTCTCGGCGTCGGCGCGGCTGGGGAACTCCATCAGGACGACGGAGCCGGGCCAGGCTCCCTCGACCACGTCCACGTCGCCCTGGGCGAGCCACTTGCCGCCGTACGGGTGCACGGTGGCCTCGACCTGCTCCAGGTACGACAGCCCCGCCTCGTTCGGGATGCCGCCGGGGATGCGCAGGTGGTTGATCAGGTAGGTGCTCATGGGGATCTCCAGTCCTCGAACTTTGGATGACGCCCGTAATCTATCCGAGGCTCGCAGCTGCGGCAAGTTTTGGATTAGGGTCGTCCTCTATAGTTGGGGGGTCGACTGGTGAGAGGGGGCGCGATGGGCAGGACGTCCCGTGCCGAAGCGGCGAGGCACCGCGAGGAAGTGGTGGCCGCCACCTCGAGGCTGCTGCGTGAACGCGGCGCGGCGGGCATGAGCGTGCAGGACGTCATGGGTGCCGCCGGGCTGACCCACGGCGGGTTCTACAAGCACTTCAGCTCGAAGGACGAGTTGTTGGGCATCGCCGCCGCGACGGCCTTCGGCGAACTCCTGGCCCTGCTGGACCAACTCTCCGACGATTTCCCCGACCGGTCGGAAGCGCGGAACGCGCTGCTGCGGCACTACCTGTCACCCGAGCATCGCGACACACCCGGCACGGGATGTGCCAATACCGCGCTGGCCGCCGACGCCGCCCGGTCACCCGCCGAGAGTCCGCTCCGCATGTCGTACGCCGTGGGTGTCCAGGAGACCATCAGGCGATTGGCGGACATCGAGGACGCGCCCGGCCGAGACGGGCCCGAGGCCCGCCGGATGGCGCTCGTCGATCTCGCGACGATGGTCGGTGCGCTGACGCTGGCCCGCGCGACGGGTCAGACACCCCTGTCGGAGGAGATCCTCCAGGCCGCGCGGGAAGCCCTGTCCAACCCGGTCAGCGCTCCCGGCGACGGGGACGGCTAGCGACGCCCTGCCCGGACCCCGCCCCACCAACCCCGGGGATCTTGCACTTTCGGTTGCCGATTCGCGGCTTGTATAGCGCTTTGTGCCCACAGAAAGTGCAAGATCGCGGGGGAAGGGGGCGGTTCAGCGCTCCCGGCGGCGGGGGCGGTAGCTGGCGATCGTCGCGGGCAGGCCGCGGCGGATGATGCCGGCCCAATCGGTGTCGCCGCGCAGGACCGCCGCCGCGGTCTTGCGGGCCTGCTCGGCGGTGAAGTGTGGCGGCAGCATCAGCTCGGCCGGGTCGACCAGCGCGTTGATGACCACCGGACGGTCGGCGGAGAGCGCCCGGTCCCAGACGCCCGGGATCTGATCCGGCGAGTCGACCAGCTCACCGCGTAACCCGAGCACCTCGGCCCACTGGTGGTAGCCGATGTCCGGGAGCTGTTGGCTGTCCGGGAACATCGGCGTCCCCTCCGAGGAACGCTGTTCCCAGCTGACGAACGCCAGATCCCGGTTGTTGAGCACCAGCACCACGAACCGTGGGTCGGCCCAGCCGCGCCAGTACTTCGCCACCGTGATCAGCTCGTTGACGCCGTTCATCTGCATGGCCCCGTCGCCGATCATCGCGATCAGCGGCCGGTCCGGGTGGGCGAACTTGGCGCTCAGCGCGTACGGCATCGCGCCGCCCATGGACAGCAGCGTGCCGGAGAGGCTGGCCAGCATTCCGGGCCGGACCTGCACGTGCCGGGCGTACCAGGCGGTCGCCGTGCCGCAGTCCACGGCGAGCATCGCATCGTCCGGGAGCCGATCGCTGAGGGTGCTGAACAGCAGTTGCGGGTTGACCGGGTCGGCGCTCTGCCCGGCCAGGTCGCGCTGGGCGCGTCGCCACGCCGAGGTGGCCCGGGCGATCTCCGCCCGCCAGGCGGTCGGCCCGGGGCCGGGGCCCAGCTCGTCCAGCAGCGCCCGCAGGGTGGGGCGGGCGTCGCCGGTCAGGTTCACCTCGGTCGGGTACCGCAGCCCGAGTTGCGTGCCGTCCAGGTCGATCTGCACCGCGCGGGCCTGACCGGGCGGCGGGTAGAACTCCGAGTACGGCATGTTGCTGCCGACGATCAGCAGGCGGTCGCAGCCGGTCATGAGCTGCCAACTCGGCCGGGTCCCGAGCAGCCCGATCGCGCCGGTCACCCACGGCTCACGGTGGTCGACGGTGGCGAAGCCGAGCAGCGCCGTGGCCACCCCGGCGCCGAGCCGGTGGGCGATCTCGCGCACCTCGGCCTCGGCCCCCAGCGCGCCCTGCCCGACCAGCATGGCCACCCGCTCGCCGCCGCGCAGCACCTCGGCGGCGCGGCGCAGGTCGGCCGTCGGCGGGGCGGTCGGCGTGCTGCTCGGCACGTTGCTGGTGTGGTAGTAGCCGTGCGCGTGCGGGGGATCCACGACGGCCGGCTCGTCCTGGATATCCGAGGGGAGTACCAGCGCGGTCACCGTCCGCCGGGCCAGCGCCGTGCGGCACGCCCGGTCGACGAGGTGGCGTACCTGCGCGGGGTGGTCGAGCTGGGCCAGGAAGGCCGCCGCCACGTCCTTGTAGAGGGCCAGCAGGTCGACCTCCTGGTAGTAGCCGCCGCCCTCGGCGGTGACCGCCGTGTGCCCGAGCAGGGCGACCACGGGTTGGTGGTCGAGCTTGGCGTCGTACAGGCCGTTGAGCAGGTGGATGGCGCCGGGGCCGCTGGTCACCAGCGCGCAGCCCAGGGGCCCGCCGCCGTACTTGACGTGCGCGGACGCGGCGAACCCGGCGGTCTCCTCGTGCCGCACCTGGACGAACTGGGCGCGTTCGTTGGTGCGTTGCAGGGCCGAGGTGATGCCGTTGATGCCGTCTCCTGGATAGCCGAAGTACCGACGTACGCCCCAACTGAACAGGCGGGAGACGATGTGGTCCGCGACGGTCGGACGGCGGGGCAGGGTGCCCCCTTCGGCCGCTGCCGTGTGCTCTGCGCTCACCTGGCTGGTCCTCCCCGTGGCGTCCGGTTCCCCACCGGTCGTTCCCCTTCTCGACCGGACAAAACACCCCCGCCGGGCGGACGTCGGGGCTGCTGCCCGCCGTCCGGCAGAATTGTCGGGTGCCCGTCCACCAGATCACCGACCCCGACGACGACCGGATCGCCGACTACCGCGCGCTCACCGACGTCGAGCTGCGCACCCGCTGGGAGCCTCCGCACGGCCTGTTCATCGCCGAAGGCGAGCTGGTGCTGCGCCGGGCGCTTCGCGCCGGCTATCCGGCCCGGTCGTACCTGGTCGACGCCAAGCGCGTCGACCAGCTCGCCGACCTGGACACCGGCGACGCGCCCGTCTACGCCGCCACCCAGGACGTGCTGCAACGGGCCACCGGCTTCCACGTGCACCGGGGGGTGCTGGCGTCCTTCCACCGCCGTCCGTTGCCGACGGCGGCCGAGGTGCTCGCCGGCGCGCGCCGGGTGGTGATCCTCGAGGACGTCAACAACCACACGAATCTGGGCGCGATCTTCCGCGGTGCCGCCGCGTTGGGCGTCGACGCGGTGCTGCTGTCGCCGTCCTGCGCCGACCCGCTCTACCGGCGCAGCGTACGGGTGAGCATGGGGGAGGTCTTCGCGCTGCCGTACGCCAAGCTCGACCGCTGGCCGGCGGGTCTCGACGAGGTTCGGGAGGCGGGGTTCGCCGTCCTCGCCATGACGCCCGCGCCGGACGCCGTACCCATGCAGCGGTTGACCCCGGCGCAGCGCGAGCGGGCGGCGCTGCTGCTGGGCGCCGAGGGGCCCGGCCTGACGGCGGCGGCGCAGGCGGCCAGCGATGTGCGGGTGGTCCTGCCGATGCGGCGCGGAGTGGACTCGTTGAACGTCGCCGCGGCGGCGGCTGTGGCGTTCTGGGAACTGGGACGCGGCGATCCGCTTGCATGACCATGCGTCTTGTTGAATAATCTTCCCCGTGTCCAAGGTTCTCACCTCCCTGCCCTCCGGCGAACGTGTCGGCATCGCCTTCTCCGGCGGCCTCGACACCTCGGTCGCGGTCGCGTGGATGCGCGACAAGGGCGCCATTCCCTGCGCCTACACCGCCGACATCGGCCAGTACGACGAGCCCGACATCGCCTCGGTGCCCGGTCGCGCGCTCAGCTACGGCGCCGAGTTGGCCCGCGTGGTCGACTGCCGCGCCGCCCTGGTCGAGGAGGGCCTCGCCGCGTTGACCTGCGGGGCCTTCCACATCCGCTCGGGCGGGCGGGCATACTTCAACACCACCCCACTGGGCCGGGCCGTCACCGGGACCCTGCTGGTGCGGGCGATGATCTCCGACGACGTCCAGATCTGGGGCGATGGCTCCACCTTCAAGGGCAACGACATCGAGCGGTTCTACCGCTACGGCCTGCTGGCCAACCCGATGCTGCGCATCTACAAGCCGTGGCTCGACACCGACTTCGTCACCGAGCTGGGTGGGCGCAAGGAGATGTCCGAGTGGCTGATCGAGCGCGGCCTGCCCTACCGGGACAGCACCGAGAAGGCGTACTCCACCGACGCCAACATCTGGGGCGCCACGCATGAGGCGAAGACCCTGGAGCACCTCGACACCGGCATCGAGACGGTCAGCCCGATCATGGGCGTCCGGTTCTGGGACCCGTCGGTGGAGATCCCCACCGAGGACGTCACGATCGGCTTCGACCAGGGCCGCCCGGTGACGATCAACGGCAAGGAGTTCGGCGGCGCCGTCGACCTGGTGCTGGAGGCCAACGCCATCGGCGGCCGGCACGGCCTGGGCATGTCCGACCAGATCGAGAACCGGATCATCGAGGCCAAGAGCCGGGGCATCTACGAGGCGCCCGGGATGGCGCTGCTGCACATCGCGTACGAGCGGCTGGTCAACGCCATACACAACGAGGACACCCTGGCCAACTACCACAGCGAGGGTCGCCGCCTCGGCCGCCTCATGTACGAGGGTCGCTGGCTGGACCCGCAGGCGCTGATGCTGCGCGAGTCGTTGCAGCGCTGGGTCGGTACGGCGGTCACCGGTGAGGTGACACTGCGGCTGCGCCGGGGCGAGGACTACTCGATCCTGGACACCACCGGCCCCGCGTTCAGCTACCATCCGGACAAGCTGTCGATGGAGCGCACCGAGGACTCGGCGTTCGGCCCGTCGGACCGGATCGGCCAGCTCACCATGCGCAACCTCGACATCGCCGACTCGCGGGCCAAGCTGGAGCAGTACGCGAACCTCGGCATGGTCGGCGGGGTGGCCCCCCAGCGGATGGTCGGCGCCGCGCAGGCGGCCTCCACCGGGCTGATCGGGGCGATGCCACAGGGCGGCGCGGAAGCCATCGCCTCCCGGGGCGTCTCCTCCGCCGACGACGCTGCCCTCGACCGCGCTGCGATGGAGTTCGGCGTCGACTGAGCCCCGCTCACCCGTGACGCCGGTGTCAGGTCGAGATCCGGCGTCACGGAGGGTAGCGTGTCGGCCGTGTTCCCTACCGTCCGTGAGGTCCTCGCTCTGGACCCGGTCCGCCACGGCGCACCGCGCATGGTCGCCGGGGACGCCGGGCTGGACCGGCCGGTCCGCTGGGTGCACGTCGCCGAGGTGCCGGACATCGCCACCCTGCTCGGCGGTGGCGAACTGGTGCTCACCACAGGCATCGGCCTACCCGGGGACGACGCGGGGCTGCGCGCGTTCATCGGCGACCTGGCCGACGTCGGTGTCTCCGGGCTCGTCGTCGAGCTGGGCCGCCGCTACGTCAGCGGGGTGCCCCGGGTGATGGTCGCCGCCGCCGAGCGGCGCGGGCTGCCCCTGGTGGAGCTGCGCCGGGCCACCCCGTTCGTACGGATCACCGAGGCGGTGCACGCGCTGATCGTCGACGCGCAGCTCACCGAACTCCGCGCCACCGAGGAGATCCACCAGCGCTTCAACGATCTGTCCGTCGAGGGTGCCGACGCCGGCGAGGTCATCCGGCAGACCGCCGAACTGTCCGGTTGCCCCGTGGTGCTGGAGAACCTGTCCCGGCAGGTGCTGGGGTACGACCCGGCCGGACAGAGCGCCGAGATGCTGCTGGACGGCTGGGAGCAGCATTCCCGGCGGATCCGACCGGCCGGGCGAAGCGCGTACGACCTGGACAGCGGCTGGCTGGTGACTGTCGTCGGCGCCCGGGGGCAGGACTGGGGTCGGCTGCTGTTGCGCTGGCCCGCCAGCGGGGACGTGGCCACCCACCGGGCCAGCGAGCCGACCGCCGGACCGCCCACCCGGCTTACCATCCTGATCGAACGGGCCGCGTCCACCCTCGCGCTGGGCCGACTGATCCGCCGCGACGCCGAAGGGCTGGAACGGCAGATCCACCGCACCCTGCTCACCGCCCTGCTCGACCACTCCCGGCCGGTGGACGAAGTCGCGCTGCGCGCCAAGGCGCTCGGCGTGGTGCTCGACCGCCGGCACCTGGTCGGCGTGATGGTCCGCCACCGGACTGAGGACCCGGTCGGGGAGAGTGGCCCGGAGGCGGGACAGGCCCGGCTGCGGGACCTGTCCGAGGCGGTCGGCCAGGCGCTGCGGGAGGCGAAACTGACCGCGCTGACCAGCGCTGTCGACGACAACTCGGTGGGCGCGCTGCTGGCCCTGACCGACGCGGCCGCCGAGGATCGCGCGCTGTCCGCGTTCGCCAGCGCACTTCGTCGGGTACGCCTCGAAGCCGGCACGGGCCGGGCGACACCCGGAGCCGAGGCGTCCCGAACGGCGTCCGGTGCCGACCCGTCCCGGGGTGGCGGCGGTGCTCCCGGTGGGGTCATCGTGGCCGCCGGGTCTGGTGTGGGCAACCTGCGGGAGGCGCGACGATCGCTTGTCGAGGCGCGACAGATCGCCGAGGCGGCCCGACGGGACCGACGGGACCTGCCGATCTTCCGGCTGCCGCACGTCGGCCTGGCCGGGCTGCTGCACCTGCTGCGCGACGAGCCCCGGTTGCAGACCTTCGTGGAGCGCGAACTCGGTGCCCTGCTGGAGTACGACGCCCGGCATCCCCGGGAGCAGTTGCTCGGCACGTTGCGCGCGTACCTGGCGCAGGGCCGCAACAAGACCGCTGGTGCTGCTGCCGCCCACCTGTCCCGACCCGCGTTCTACGAACGTCTGGCCCGCATCGCCCGCATCCTGAACGTGGACCTCGACTCGGTCGAAGCCACAGTCTCCCTCCATGTGGCCCTGCTGGCCCTGGAAGCAGTCCGAACCCCCTGACGAACCCTTCTTGATCAGCCGGACGGATCCGCCGTCCGATGCCTATCTCGGACTTGTTGTTGGGCACGGCTTGAACCTAAGGCCACTTCGACCCGTAGGACGACCGAAGCGTCATCAGGGTGTAGGGGCGGGGGACACAGCGGGAGCCCGCCACCCGCCGACCACTCCCGGCGGGCACCCGGCACACGTAGGGGGGCTCCAGGATCATAACCGAGCCCATGGTGGTTGCCGGCGGCTACGTCACGTACGTCGGCCGCACTTCTGAGTCACCGAGTCCCGGTCACTGAAAGAACAGAGAGGACGTCTCATGGCTTATAGGAAGAGGACCGAAGAAGAGTGGGTAGCGTTCGACGAGATAGCACGAGAATACTACGGAGATGGCCAAGAAAATCTGCTGACAGCCCCTTCGGCAGAGTACGAGAGGTGGGCCACCAACGGGATTTTGGTACACCTCGGACGAGATCTTTATGATTGGCGGCGGGAGGGCCGGCAGATTCCCGGTGACATGCCCCAGTACCTGAAGGATTTTTTGGAGAGTTGCGGAGCGATCGGCGGTCTGGCGAAGGCGGTAGCGTCCCGCACTGTTAAGTCCAGTAGTGGCGCTAGGTGGGAGGCGTTCGCCGAGATAGCACGAGAATACTACGGAGATCGCCAAGAAAATCGGCGGATAATCCCCCCGAAAACATACGAGAGGCGGGCCACCAACGGGATTATGGTACACCTCGGACAAAATCTTTATGATTGGCGGCGGGCGGGCAAGACTGTTCCGAAGAGCATGCCCAAGGATCTGAAAGATTTTTTGGAGGGTCGCGGAGCGATCGGCGACGCGGCGAAGGCGGCCGTGTCCAGCGCTGTTAAGTCTGGTAGTGACGCTAGGTGGGAGGCGTTCGGCGAGATAGCACGAGAATACTACGGAGATCGCCAAGAAAATCGGCGGATAATCCCCCCGCAAACATACGAGAGGGAGGCCACCAACGGAATTATGGTACACCTCGGACGAGATCTTTATGATTGGCTGCGGGAGGGCAAGACTGTTCCGAAGAGCATGCCCAAGGATCTGAAGGATTTTTTGGAGAGTTGCGGAGCGATCGGCGACGTGGCGAGAGCGGTCGCGCCCAGGCGCAGACGTGGGCGAAAGAAAGGTGATAAGGGGCGGGAGGTGTCGGCGCTTGTTTCTGAGGGTGCGAATGTGGTGTCGGGGGTTTATGGGGAGCGGGTCCCTGAGGGGTTGGGGTATTCGGCTGGTTATGGGGGGCTGTACGAGGGTGCCGGGTGGGAGTCGGTTCCGCAGGGGGTGATGGGGTCTGTGCAGCAGTCGGCCGGTGGGGAGTATTCCGACGGTGGCGCGTATTCGTCTGGGTATGGGGGGCGGGTTCCTGACCGGGTTGGTACCCCGCCTGGTCATGAGAGGC
>NZ_JBNCKS010000068.1:0-31738 GCF_049841635.1 Micromonospora sp. DT44
ACTGGCACACCGGCCAACCGGTCATGCGATCCCTGACCGCCTACG
The DNA here is from genome assembly GCF_049841635.1 of Micromonospora sp. DT44. Lineage (NCBI taxonomy): Bacteria > Bacillati > Actinomycetota > Actinomycetes > Micromonosporales > Micromonosporaceae > Micromonospora > Micromonospora sp. DT44. Next base: position 46 of record NZ_JBNCKS010000068.1, read on the forward strand.
ACCACTGACCCCTTGGAATCGATCATCTAGGGAGAACCGGCGCCCTGCGCACGCCCCGTTCTATCGATACGTGTCTAAGGGGCCGATCGGCCGGGCACCTCTGCCGCAACGGGCAGTCCGCGCTCGCAGCGGCGTCAGCGGTAGTCGTCCTCGTCCCCGGTGACCACCCGGGCCTGCTCCATGGCGTCCCAGTCGTCGACCTCCATGCCGCGGTGTGGCTCGACGTCCACGTCGGCGTGGTCGACCGCGGTGGCCTGCTCGACCGCGTCGGCCGGCTCCGCCTCCGGGTCGCGTTCGTCTGCGGCGAGGTGGTCGCCGGGGGTGAAATCCTCGTCGGGCTGACCCATGGTCCCTCCCGGGGTCTCGGGGCGCGGCTCCCACCACCGTACGGGCTGCGTCCGCTCCGCGCCGGCAAGCCGAGTCGGCCGAATCACCCCGGGACGGCGGGAGCCGGTGCCAGGATGGTGCCGTGGGCTTCCTCATCCGACTGGCGATCACCGCGGTCGCGCTGTGGGTGACCACGCTGATCGTGCCCGGGGTGGACGTGCACGGCCGCTCGGGTGGCAACACCGTGCTGACGCTGATCGTGGTGGCGCTCATCTTCGGTGTGATCAACGCGGTGCTCAAGCCGATCATCCGGGTGGTCGGCTGTGTGTTCTACCTGCTCACCCTCGGCCTGTTCGCCCTGGTGGTGAACGCGCTGCTCTTCCTGCTCACCGACCGGATCGCGCGCGGCCTCGACCTACCGTTCCAGGTGGACGGCTTCTGGGCGGCGTTCTGGGGAGCGATCGTCATGACCGTGGTCACCTGGCTGATCAGCGTCATCGTGCCGGATCGTCTGGACGCCCGGTGAGCGGCTGACACCCCCTCGGTTGGTCCTGCGCACCTCACCTGCGGGATACTGCCGGGCGGAGGACAGCGCGGTCCGGCGCACAGACGAACAACAGCGGCCAGCACGGCCGAGAGTGGTAAGTAAGGAGCACATCACATGCCCATCGCTTCCCCCGAGGCCTACGCGGAGATGCTGGACCGCGCCAAGGCTGGCCGGTACGCGTACCCCGCGATCAACGTGACCTCCTCCCAGACGCTGAACGCGGCGCTCAAGGGCTTCGCCGACGCGGAGAGCGACGGCATCATCCAGGTCTCCACCGGTGGTGCCGAGTACCTGTCCGGTCCGTCGATCAAGGACATGGTCACCGGCGCGGTGGCGTTCGCCGCGTACGCGCACGAGGTGGCCAAGAAGTACTCGGTCAACATCGCCCTGCACACGGACCACTGCCCGAAGGACAAGCTGGACAAGTTCGTGCGTCCGCTCATGGCCATCTCGCAGGAGCGCGTGAAGCGCGGCGAGGAGCCGCTGTACCAGTCGCACATGTGGGACGGCTCGGCCGTGCCGGTCGCCGAGAACCTGCAGATCGCCTCCCAGCTCCTCGACGAGGCCGCCAAGGCCAAGATCGTCCTGGAGATCGAGGTCGGTGTCGTCGGTGGCGAGGAGGACGGCGTCGAGAACGCCATCAACGACAAGCTCTACACCACCACCGATGACGGTCTGGCCATGGTCGAGGCGCTCGGCCTCGGCGAGAAGGGCCGCTACATGGCGGCGCTGACCTTCGGCAACGTGCACGGCGTCTACAAGCCGGGCAACGTCAAGCTCCGCCCGGAGATCCTCAACCAGATCCAGGAGGCGGTGGGCGCGAAGTACGGCAAGGACAAGCCGCTGAGCCTGGTCTTCCACGGTGGCTCGGGTTCGCTGCTCAGCGAGATCCGTGAGGCTCTCGACTACGGCGTGGTGAAGATGAACATCGACACCGACACCCAGTACGCCTTCACCCGGCCCGTCGCGGACCACATGCTGCGCAACTACGACGGCGTGCTGAAGATCGACGGCGAGGTCGGCAACAAGAAGCTGTACGACCCGCGCGCCTGGGGCAAGGCCGCCGAGGCCGGCCTGGCCGCCCGCGTCGTCGAGGCGTGCGAGCACCTGCGCTCCACCGGCACCACGATGACCAAGTAACAAGCGCCCGATCGACGGCCGGCTCCCCACCCGGGGGGCCGGCCGTCGGCGTTCACGCCGTCAACAGGCGGACGGCCTCGCGGACGTCGTCGGTGAGGTGGATCGTCGACGAGAGGTCGCCGAACGGTGAGGCGGCCAGCAGCGGGCGCAACAGCGCCTCCACCGGCAGCTCCCGCGTCCAGTAGTCACGGTCCAGGAAGATGTACGCGCCGCTGGCCCCGTCGGTGCCGTAGTAGGTCTTGGTGGCCGCCTGGAACACCTCCTGCACCGTGCCCGCCCGCCCTGGCGCGAACACGATGCCACCCCGGGCGAGGCGCAGGATGGTGTCCTCCCGGATCGCGTTCGAAAAGTACTTCGCGATCCGTCCCGCGAACAGGTTCGCCGGCTCGTGCCCGTACAGCCAGGTCGGGATGGCCAGCCCACCGGCCCGCGCCCAACTGAGGTCGTCGCCCCGCTGGCGGGGTACGCCCGCGTACCGCTGCCGGACCGTCAACGCCACCGCCGTGTACCGGTGGTGGTCGGTGAAGTCGGGCGCGGTGGCCAGCAGGTCGATCGCCGCGGTCAGGTCCGCCGCCGGTCGGTCCGCCAGGTAGGCGCCGAGGTTCGCGGCCTCCATCACCCCGGGGCCGCCGCCGGTCACCACCAGCCGGTCGGCCCGCGCCAGCTCCCATCCCAGAACTGCCGCCATCCGGTACGCGGGACTGCCGCGCCGCACCGCGTGACCGCCCATGATGCCCACCACCGACTGCGACCCGTGCGCGGCCAACCAGGCCCGGGTGGCGTCACCCAGCGCGTTGTCCACGCCATGGTCGTGCAGCCGCTGGCCGAGCGCCTCCTTCACGTCCGGCAGCGCGCCGCCGTGCGCCCGGTAGTGCTCGTACACCCGGGTGTCGTACATGCCGGCGAACCCGCCCTCGACGAACCCGGCGGCGAGGTCGTCCGGGGTGTAGAGGTGCGCCGGCTGGGTCGGGTACGGCAGCCCGGAGAACGGCGGCACCACGTTCGCGCCGCGCCGGACCAGGTCGGCGCCGACCTCCCGGGAGGCGAACCGGCAGCCGACGAAGAGAGTGCCGGTGACCTCGATGCCGGTCAGGTCGGGCACCGGGGCGAGGTCGAGGCGTAGCCCCTGCACGGTCAGCCCGGTCAGCCGGCCCGTGATCAGTTGCCGGTCGAATTCGTCCCGGGTCTGGATCTCGTCGGCGTGCAGGTGCGGTTCGATGACGTCGGTGGGTGGTGGGGTTGGCACCGGGCCATCCTGCCCCTTCGGTGGGGTCGGCCAAACCCCGGACGGCCCGGGACGCGACAGGAGCCCGGCGGTCGTGGCCGTCGGGCTCCTGCGTAACCGGGTCCTGGGGAGGCTCCGGACCATTAGTTGTAGTGGAAAACACCTGGCGGCGGCATAGGCCGCAGGCGTGATGAACTCCTCAGCCGTTCAGCGGGACGCGTCCGCCGACCCGCTCGCATGTCGCCCTGTCCAGCGGGTTGAATGGGGCGATGCAGAACCTTTTGCCGGAGCCACCGGCCACCCTCCTGCCCGCGAACGACGAGGCCGACGCCGCCCTGGCCGCTGCCCAGGAGGCCGGCACCGACGAGGCGTACGCCGAGGTCGCGGCCCGCTTCCCGACCTTCAGCGCGGCGTGGGGCGCGCTCGCGGCCCGGGCGTTCGCGGCCGGCGCGGTGGTGACGGGCTACGCGTACGCGCGCACCGGCTACCACCGTGGCCTGGACCAGCTCCGCCGCAACGGCTGGAAGGGCCACGGTCCGGTGCCGTGGTCCCACGAGCCCAACCGGGGCTTCCTGCGCTGCCTGTACGTGCTCTCCCGGGCCGCTGACGAGATCGGCGAGGCCGACGAGGCGGCCCGCTGCGCCCAGTTCCTGCGCGACTGCGACCCCGCCGCCGGCGACGCCCTTGCCGGCAATTGATTTCGGCGGTTGGGCCGGTCCGGCCGCGCCGGACCGACCCACCGCGCGGGCATGACGCCGATGGTGACGGTGCGGATAGTGACGATACGGTGTCGGAAAGTGATCGTTGCTGACGGCGTGCCTCAACCGCAGTAGCGTGTGTATCTCTGGCCAGTGCACAGGACATCTGGCCGACTGCGCCGGGAGGTTGACGAGATGGCTTGGAGCGACGTCCCAACGCCCTCTTATCTGGACATCGGCACCGTGGATGCCTTCGTCGAACGCATGAGGCAGGCGATCGTTGGTGCCGAAGCCTCTTACGAGCAGAAGTATGAAGCCTTCTCCAGTCTTCACGAAATCAATGCGGGGACTTGGGGTCTCCAGATCACTGAGCCGGGGCTCCAGGCAGCGACGTACCAATACCTCGCCACGGCCTTCGGAGCCTCTTCTGACCTCAATCTGGAGATGGTTAAGGATGGTCATTTCGGCGCTCACCTGCGGCAAGATCTGCAGACCCTGCGCGGTGAGCAATGGCCAGCACCGAACCCGGCCAAGGTTAGCAATCACGGTCCGGAGGTGGTGGCCAAAGGAGTTCGCCCCATCGAGGAGTACCGGGCTGCCAGAATTTCCGCCGCTGATTTCGATCACTTCGCTTCCACACTGTTGGATCGCTTCGGAAGCAACGGAAACCTTAACCGGCAATTCTCGCTGCAAGATATGGGGGACATTCAAGGGTGGATGAGCTTGGCACGTTTAACCAAGGTTGCACATCCGGAACATCGCGACAAGTTCAAGGAACTTGATGTCCGGCTCGCTAGATCGCTTATCCCCCACGCCGCCGTCCCCTCCAAATTAAGAGCCCACGTGCTTTACGGCCAGTTAGGCCAGGATCTGCAAAATGAGGCCGAGGCCGGCAAAATCGACGTTATTCGCACGCGGCGTGGACAACCTCTTGATCCTTTCGCTGATGCCAGCCTGTGGTCGGCGTCGGACAGGAATAAACCACCCTGGCTTCTAGGGCGACCCCTGCCAAGCCAGGAGCCCTCGCCTTTTTCGGCACCGGTCGATCAGCATATGCGCGGCGCGTTGCCGGGGCGCCAACCGACTCATGCGTCCGCACCGACCGCCCCTAGTAGTCGGCCGGTCGACGATTCCACGTCGTTGTTCAAGGATCTGGTCAACTTCCTCCGAAGAATCATCGCTCGTCGGCCGCGCGGAGAAGCTGGTATTGCTCCTTTTTACGGCAACCATGTCGGCATCGCGCAGCAGTACTCTCCGCCAAGCGTGATAGCGCCGGATACACCGGCCAATTTCTGGCCTACCGCGCCGGTGAACCAACAGCCTGCGGGGCAGCCTAACGGCCCCGGTCTGGACATCGCCCAGCCGCGCCAATGGGCGCCGCAGCCGACGTTCAGCTCCGATGCGGCTGCTCTCCGCTCTGCGGCTTACTCGTCGCAGGAGCATTTCGGCAGCTCCGGAGCAGACCCGTCCGACGGACGATCACCTTCCCGCCCTTCGCGTATGCCATGGTCGGTACCGAGGCCGAAAAGCAGGGGCCAGTAGGGGTTCGCTGGGTCGGTCAACGGTGCACATCGTCTCCTCAATCTCCGGTCGGGCGGTCAGAGCCCTTCGGCGACCGCTGCGGCAATCTTGAGCCAGGCGTCCCGGGTGGCCGAGGAGAGACCGCCGTACCGGATCGGCTCGCCGCTGTCGATGAGCCGCTCGTACGGCGCCAGCAACACCGCCCTGGTGCGAGCCGCGAAGTGCTCCTGGATGGCCGGCAGGTCGATCTCCTTGCGGGACGGCGGCATCGACACCACCGTCACCGCCTGCCGGACCAGCCGCTGCCGGCCGCTCTGCTCCAGGTGGTCGAGCATCCGGGCGGCGGTCTCCGCCGAGTCGTTACGGGCGGACATGGTGACCACGAGCTGGTCGGTGGCGTCCATCGACGCCTGCCAGTTCTGCGCCCGTACGTTGTTCCCCGTGTCCACGAAGATCAGCTTGTAGAACCGGCTGACCACCTCGCGGATCTCGGCGAACGCGGCGGCGGTCAACATCTCGCCGCCGGTGGCCGACTCGTCCGAGGCGAGCACGTCGAACATGCCCTCGCCCTGCGACCGCACGTACTGCGACAGGTCGCCGACCCGCCCGTGCGCGCCCTGGAACTGCCCGAGGTCGCGCAACATGTCGCGCACCGTGCGGGCGTGGAAGTCCTGCTGGGCGCGCATCCCGAGGGTGCCCTGGGTCTCGTTGTTGTCCCAGGCCAGCACGTAGCCGCCGCGCTTCTGACCGAACGTCATGGCGAGCAGCAGGATGGCGACCGTCTTACCGGCGCCGCCCTTCGGGTTGACCACGGTCACCTGCCGCAGCCCGCCGAAGTTGCGGCGCACCATCTCGATGTCCCGCTTGAGCTCCTGCTCGTGCCGCCCCGGAGAGAGCCGGAGCAGGCCCATCTTGTTGACCACCGCCCGTACGCCCATGGTGGCCACCGGGTCGGCGGGGCGGACCTGCCGACGGCGGGCGAAGTCCTCCGCCGTCGGCGCGGCCGTGGTCTCCGGAGTCCACGTGGCGTCCGGGTAACCCGTGGCCGGCACCCGCGCCACCGGGTCGGTCTCCTGGTACTGCTGCGGCGGGACCGGTGGAGCCGCCGCCGCGCCCTGCTGCCAGGGCGGCGCATACCAACCCGGCGACGGGGGAAACGGCCCCGGCGGCGGGGTCGGTACGGCGTCCTGCTGCGGTGGTTCCACCGGTGCCGGGCCGGCCTGACCAGGGATCGCCGCCTGGCCGCCGTAGACCTGCCCCGTGTACGTCTGCCCCGCCGCGCCGCCGCTGTCGACGGCGGGCGTCGGGAGTGGCGGAACCGGCGGGGTGGGGATCGGTGGCGGCGGGATGTCGACCTGCTCCTGTGCCGACGGGGTCGGGCTGGCCGGTCGCTGCGGTGGATACGCCCAGGGTGACTCGGTCGCGGGCCGAGCCGCCCCGACGGCAGGCGCGGTCTCCCCGCCCCCCTGCGACACCGGTTCCGCTGCCGCCCCTGCGGCCTGGCCTGCTGTGCCGGGGTCTGCCGTTGCCGCGCCCGCTGCGGGTGGCGCTGCTGCTCCGGGGCTTGCGGTGGCCGCACCGTCGGCGGGTGCGGCCACGACCGGCGGGCGATCCAGGGAGAACGGTAGATCCAGGTCGACGCCACCCGACACGCCCGATTGGCCGGGGATCGGGACGGCGGCGGTGGCCGCCGGGTTCGGCGTGGCGCCTTCGGCGGTCGGAGTGCCGGTGGACGACGGCGACGAGTCGTTGCTGGGCCCGATGAGCCCGCCCACCACGGGCGGCAGCGGTGGCGTCGGCGCTACGGGCGGCGTCGAAGGAGCGGGCGACGTCGTCGACGCGGGTGACGCGGCCGGCGGGTCGGCCGGAGGCCAGCTCGGTTGCGCCGGCGCCCAGCCCGTGCCCGGCCCGTTCGCGCCCCAGGCCGTCGGTGGGGGCACCGCCCCGGTCAGCGACGAATAGTCCGACGGAGACGGCGGCGGCAGGGCCGCTGCGCCCGGCTGCCCGGGGACGCCAGGACGGCCGACCGACGGCGCCGTGATCGGCGGTGCGGCGACCGGCGGTGACACGGCCGCAGGCGCGGACTGCGACGGGCCGACCCGCTGCTCGGCGACCGCCGCCCACGGCGGTACCACCTCTGCGCCCTGCTCGGCCGGATCCGGCGGCCACAGTGGTTCGATGTCCCGCTCCGGCACCGGCTGCTGGCCGGGCACCTGCGCCCGGTCGGCGTTCTTGTCCATTACGGTTCCTCCCCAGTCCTCCTGCGAGGATAGGCCCACCGGCCGACCGGGGCCGGTCGGCGAAACGGCGGTCAGACCACCCAGACCGCCCAGGCGCCCGGTTCGACCCACCACGAGCGCTTGCGGGTCAGCTCACCCTCGACGCCGTCGTCGAGGTAGGGCACCTTTTCCTCGCGGGGCAGCACCGACACCGCCCGTCCGCGAGCCCGCCGCACTTCGAGGCGTACCCGCTTGCGACCCCACGTCGACCTGACGACCACCGGAACGGCCACCGCGACCTCGACCTGGCCGTCCGCCGGGTCCGGCGCGGCCAGCAACGTCACGTCGTCCAGCGACGCGTACCCGCCGGCGTTGCCGACCGCGCAGGCCAGCAACGGTTCGTCACCGTTCGTGAGGACGGTGTCGTCGACCTCCACCCGGGCCCGCCAGTGCAGCGGCCGACCCGCGTCGTCGGCGGCCCCGAACAGCGCGCCGTCCAGGGTCACCGAGCCGCCGTCGTTGCGTAGCAGATCCAGCCGACGTGGCGTGCCGTCGAGCACCGCGGCCGCCACGGCCGCCGGGTCGCGGGGCAACCCGAGCTGCGCGGCCAGGTCCCGCTGGGCGCCGCCGCGCGCCGGGTCGAGCGGGAGTACGGCGACCGGCGGCAGGTCGGGCAGGGTCCGGTCGTCACGCAGGTCCGCCGGGCGACGGCTCGGCGCTGGCGCGTACCGCCGAACGAGCCGGCGCAGCACGGCGCGCAACTGACCGTCGCTCGCCGTGGCGACGACCAGCCGGGTCTTGCCGTCCGCGTCCGGCCAGGTGAGGCCGTCCGGACGGGCCGGGCCGTCGAGCTGCGCGAGTACGGCGTCGATCTCCGCGTCCGAGCGGGCGGTGACCATCTGCACCCGGGCACCCCGGGCGGTCAGCGCGTCGGCGCAGGCCAGCACCGGGACCCGGGGCCGATCGGTGGCGCAACTGTCGGCGTCATCCGGCATCGGCCCGGTTCCGTCGACGCCCGCGCCGGTCGCGCCCGCGCCGCCGCAGCAGGCCTCGCCGCTGCCGCACCCGCCGGAAGCGTCCCGCTCCGACGAAAGGGTGAGCAGCACCACGTCGTACACCGAAGGAGCCTCCCGCCTCTCGACGCGACCCCTGCCGGTCGCGCCGTCACTACTTGTTAACCTGACACCCCGGGCTCGCCAACCGGTCGCCATCTGGCACCCGAGCCTTCTGGAGGCGGAAGAGATGCCAGCGATCGTGCTCATCGGCGCTCAGTGGGGCGACGAGGGCAAGGGCAAGGTTACCGACCTGCTGGGTGAGCGGGTCGACTACGTCGTGCGCTACTCCGGCGGCAACAACGCCGGGCACACGGTGATCACCCCGGACGGCCAGAAGTACGCGCTCCACCTGATGCCCTCCGGGGCGCTCTCGCCGAGCGCGATGATCGTCATCGGCAACGGCGTGGTCGTCGACCCGAAGGTGCTCCTCGCCGAGATCGACGGTCTCGCCGAGCGTGGCGTGGACGTGTCCCGGCTGCGGATCTCCGGCGACGCGCACCTGATCATGCCGCACCACCGGGCGTTGGACCGGGTGATCGAGCGCTACCTCGGTTCGTCCCGGATCGGCACCACCGGCCGGGGCATCGGCCCCGCGTACGGCGACAAGGTCGCCCGGATCGGCATCCGACTCCAGGACCTGCTCGACCCGGGCATTCTGCGCAAGAAGCTGGAACTCGCGCTGCGCGAGAAGAACCAGATCCTGTTCAAGGTCTACAACCGCAAGGCGATCGACCTCGAGGCGACCGTCGAGGAGTACCTGGAGTACGCGGAGCGGCTCAAGCCGTACATCGCGGAGACCCGGGCGATGCTCTGGGACGCGCTGGACCGGGGCGAGACGGTGCTGCTGGAGGGCGCGCAGGCCACCATGCTCGACATGGACCACGGCACGTACCCCTTCGTGACCTCGTCCAACCCGACCGCCGGTGGTGCCTGCGTGGGCGCCGGCATCCCGCCGACCGCGATCAACCAGGTGATCGCGGTGAGCAAGGCGTACACCACCCGGGTAGGTGCCGGGCCGTTCCCGACCGAGCTGTTCGACGCCAACGGCGCGCACCTGCGAAAGATCGGCGCGGAGTACGGCACGACCACCGGCCGGGAGCGCCGCTGCGGGTGGTTCGACGCGGTGGTGGCCCGGTACGCCTGCCGCCTCAACGGCGTCACCGACCTGGTCATCACCAAGCTGGACGTACTCACCGGGCTGCCGAAGGTGCCGATCTGCGTCGGCTACGAGATCAACGGCAAGCGCGTCGACGACATGCCGATGACCCAGACGGACTTCCACCACGCCACGCCGGTGTACGAGGAGATGGACGGGTGGTGGGAGGACATCACCAAGGCCCGCACCCCCGAAGACCTGCCGGAGAACGCCCGCCGCTACATCGCCCGCGTAGAGGAACTCTGCAACACCCGGGTCAGCGTCATAGGCGTAGGCCCAGGCCGAGAAGAAAACGTAATCCAACACCCCCTCCTCCCCTAACCCCCCGCCCCCGCCCCCGCCCCCGCCCCCGCCCCCGGCCCCGGCCCCGGCCCCACCCGATTCGCCCCGTTGATCAAGAGGTTTGCGTCAAATTCGCGCCGATTCCTGACGCAAACCTCTTGATCAACGGAGATGGCGCGTGCGGGTTATCCACAGGGCGCCCCCGGGGTTATCCACAGGGGCTTTGGTGCGGGTGTGTCGGTGGGCAGGGTGTGGGGGTGGGACCACACCAGGTGCTTCGTGAATTAGCGGCCGGGCAGGACGGGATCGTCACCCTGACGCAGGCCCTGCACGCCGGCCTGACGAGGGACCAGGTTCGACAGTTGTGTCGCTCCGGCAGGTGGCAGGGGCTCCTGCGCGGGTGCTACGTCCCGGAGGCAGAGTCGTCCGACTCGACGCTGCGGCGCGCCCGCATCCGGGCAGCGACCGCTAGCCTCGGGCCGACCGCCTTCACGGTTCTCGACACAGCGCTCGAGGTGCACGGCATCGCCGGTCTGCGCCGGACGACGCAGGTCCACGTATCGGTGCCCGTCGACAGGCCCCGGCCTCAGCGCGCGCCGGCACCCTGGCTGGTCGTACACCAGCTGACCGTCGGTACCGGCGACATCGTCACGGTCGCTGGTGTCCGAGCGACCTCTCCGCTGCGCACGATCTCGGACGTCATTCTGCGTGCTGACCGGTACTCGGCGGTCTCCATTGTCGACTCGGCGCTTCACCAGGGTCTCGTCACGCCGGCCGACCTCAACGTGATCCCGCGTCTGGTTCGGGGGCGACGGGGCGCGGTGGCGGCACGACCATGGCTGGCGGAGGCGGACGGGCGCGCCCAGTCGCCCCTGGAGACGCGTTCCCGACTGCGCTGCGTCGACGGTGGGGTGCCACCGGACGCCTTGCAGTTGGAAGTACGCGACGACGACGGATACCTGCTCGGTATCGGCGACCTCGGGTGGCGCGCGCCGAGGGTGATAGCGGAAGCCGACGGTCGCAGCGCCCATGACACCCCGGAGGCGGCCTTCGCTGACCGCCGCCGTCAGAATCGCCTGGTCAACGCCGGCTGGACGATCCTCCGTTTCACCTGGCAGGACACCCTGCGGCCCGACTACATCCCCTGGACCGTCCGCAAGGCGATCATGAGGAACCAGGACCAACCCCGGTGATCAAGAGCTTTGCGTCAGATCCGCGCCGATTTCTGACGCGAACCTCTTGATCACCGAGAGTCAGCTGGGGTGGGGCCGGGACCGGGGGGCGGGGAGGGGTGGGCGGTAGGATGGCGCGTTGTGCGGGTTCTCTTGGTGGGTGGTGGAGGGCGTGAGCATGCGCTTGCCCTCGGGTTGGTTCGCGATTCGGCTGTCGACGCGCTGATCGCCGCTCCGGGTAATCCGGGGATCGCCGAGGTCGCCGAGCTGAAGGCCGTTACCGCGACCGATCCGGCCGCCGTGGCGGCGCTGGCGGTGGAGACCGCAGCCGACCTGGTGGTGATCGGGCCGGAGGCTCCGCTGGTCGCCGGTGTCGCCGACGCCGCACGCGCCAAGGGCATCGCCGTCTTCGGCCCGTCGGCCGAGGCCGCGCAGTTGGAGGGTTCGAAGGCGTTCGCCAAGGACGTGATGACCGCCGCCGGTGTGCCGACCGCCCGGGCGTACGTCTGCACGGACGAGGAGAGCACCGCGCGTGCGCTCGACGAGTTCGGCGCGCCGTACGTGGTGAAGGACGACGGTCTCGCCGCCGGCAAGGGCGTGGTGGTGACCGACGACCGGTTCGCCGCGCTGGCGCACGCCGCGGAGTGTGGCCGGGTCGTGGTCGAGGAGTTCCTCGACGGCCCGGAGGTCAGCCTGTTCGTGGTCACCGACGGCGAGGCGGCCCTGCCGCTGCTGCCCGCGCAGGACTTCAAGCGGATCGGCGACGGCGACACCGGCCCCAACACGGGTGGCATGGGAGCGTACGCGCCGCTGCCGTGGGCGCCGCCGGGCCTGGTCGACGACGTCATGCGCGACGTGGTCCACCCGACGCTGGCCGAGATGCGCCGCCGGGGCACGCCGTTCGCGGGCCTGCTCTACGTCGGCCTGGCGATGACCGCCGCCGGCCCCCGGGTGATCGAGTTCAACGCGCGCTTCGGTGACCCGGAGACCCAGGTGGTGCTCGCGCTGCTGGAGACTCCCCTGGGTGGGTTGTTGCAGGCGGCGGCCACCGGCACGCTGGCCGAGCATCCGCCGCTGCGCTGGCGGGATGGCGCCGCCGTCACCGTGGTGCTCGCCGCGCAGGGCTACCCGGCCGCGCCGCGCACCGGCGATGTGATCACCGGCGCGGACCGGCCGGGCATCATCCACGCGGGCACCGCCCGCCGGGCCGACGACGGCGCGTTGCTCTCCGCCGGCGGCCGGGTTCTCAGTGGTACGGCCACCGGCCCCGACCTGGCGGCTGCCCGGGACGCGGCGTACGCGCTGGTGGACGGGTTGGAGTTGGCGGGCTCGCAGCACCGCACCGACATCGCCGCCGCCGCGATCGCCGGCCGGATCACGATCCCGGGCTGACCTCTCAGCCGTAGTAGCGGCGCAGCTCGCGCGCGAGGACCTTGCCGGTGGCGTTGCGGGGCAGATACTTCACGTAGACCACGTCCCGGGGTACGGAGAAGCGGGCCAGGTAGTGCCGGACGTACTCGCGGACCGCCTCGGGGTCGAGCGTCTCGCCGGGGTGCAGGGCGAGGAACGCGGCGAGTCGCTGGCCGTACTCGGGGTCGGGTACGCCGATCACGGCGGCCTCGCGTACCTGCGGTAGCTGGGCGAGCAGGTCCTCCACCTCGGACGGGAACACGTTCTCGCCGCCGGAGACGATCATGTCGTCGGCCCGGCCGTCCACGAAGAGCAGCCCGTCGGGGTTGAGTCGGCCGAGGTCTCCGGTGTCGAGCAACCCGTCGCGGGCCTGGAGGGTGGCACCCGAGGTGTAGCCCTCGAAGAGCATCTCGTTGCCGACGAAGATGCGCCCGACCTGTCCCTGCGGCACCGGTTGGCCGGCGTTGTCGAGCAGTTCCAGCCGGGTGCCGTGTGGTGGCCGGCCGGCCGTGGTGGGTGCCTGGCGCAGGTCCGCCGGGTTGGCGATGGACGCCCAGGAGACCTCGGTGGATCCGTACATGTTGTAGAGGACGTATCCGTACGCGTCCATGAACTTCGGTGCGAGCCCGCCGGGTAGGGCCGATCCGCTGACCGCGACGACCTTGAGCGTGGGGCGCGGGTCCGGCGGGGGCACTTCCAGCAGCCGCTGGAGCATCACGGGTACGGCGAAGAGGGCGTCGCAGCGGTGGGTGACCAGGGCGGCGAGCGTGGCGGCCGGGTCGAAGCGGCGGTGCAGCACGATGGTGGCCCGCAGCGCGAAGCACACCTGGAGCGCGGCGAATCCCCAGGTGTGGAAGATCGGGGCGGCGATCAGCACCCGGTCCTTCGCGTGCAGGGGTATGCGGTCGATGATGGACACGAGCGGCCCGAAGCCGCTGGGTGTGGGACGGCGGGCGCCCTTGGGAGCGCCGGTGGTGCCCGAGGTCAGCACGATGATCCGGCCGTCGCGCTCCGGCGGGTGCAGCTCGCCCGGTAGCGCCCCGGCCACCAGTTCCTCGCGGGCGCGCTCGTCGAGGCGGGGCAGTTCGGCGGGGAGGCCGAGGACCCGTTCGGCGAATTCGTCGTCGTGCACCAACAGCCGCAGCCGTTGCTCCTCGGCGACCGTCGCGAGTTGGGCGGCGGAGAGGCCCGTGTTGACGAGCACCGCGTCGACACCGAGCAGGGTCGCCGCGACGATCGTCTCGATGAGCCCGTGGTGGTTGCGGCAGAGGACGCCGATCCGGTCGCCGGGTTGTACGCCGAGCCCGGCCCGCATCGACCGGGCCATCCGCTCAGCCCGGTCGAGGAGCGCCTGATAGGTCAGCTCGACGCCGTCCTCGTCGATGATCGCCGGTCGCCCGGGGTCGCGGGCGGCCGCCTGGCGTAGTTCGCCGGCGAGGCTCCATCCCCAGGTACGCAGCGCGTTGAGCTGCGAGGCGATCCGGACCGGGCGGCCCGGCGTGAGCAGCCCACGACGGGTCAGCGTGGCAACGATGAACGGCAGGTCCATGCCGCAGACCTCCTTGAGGGGTGGCACGCGGACAGCCCCATCCGGCGGGGCGTCTTCCTTGATCATGCACCGGGGGCGGCGGCGGGCCCAGCCGACGTCGGCGTGGGGTGACGTAGTCGGCACAGATAGGCAGAAGCGGTGGTCCGGGCGGGGTCAGGGGACACCCCGGCCCGGACGACCGTCGGCCGGAGGGTCAGCGGATCTGCATGCCGGAGATCGCTCGGGAGATGACCAGTCGCTGGATCTCGGACGTACCCTCGAAAATGGTGTAGATCTTTGCGTCGCGGTACCAGCGCTCGACCGGGTGGTCGCGCAGGAATCCGGCGCCGCCGAGCAGTTGTACGGCCTTCTCGGTGACGGACACCGCCACCTCGCCGGCCTTGAGCTTGGACATCGAGCCCTCGCCCGCGGTGAACGGGCGGTTGTTGCGGCCCATCCAGGAGGCCCGCCAGACCAGCAGTCGCGCCGCGTCGATCTCCATGCGCATGTCGGCCAGCGTGAACGCGACGGCCTGGTTCTCGATGATCGGCCGTCCGAACTGGACCCGCTCCTTGGCGTAGTCCAGGGCGTACTCGTAGGCGGCCCGCGCCACGCCGAGTGCCTGCGCGCCCACGGTGGGTCGGGACAGTTCGAAGGTACGCATCGCGGCCTGACCGCTGGCCCGTTGGCCGGACCGGGCCCGGGCCAGGCGTTCGTCCAGGGCGTCCTTGTCGCCGAGCAGGCAGCGGCCGGGCACGCGTACGTCGTCGAGGAAGACGTCGGCGGTGTGCGACGCGCGCAGGCCGAGCTTGCGCAGCTTGCGGGTCGCGGCCAGGCCGGGCGTGCCCGGCGGTACGACGAACGCCGCCTGGCCGCGTGAGCCGAGCGTGGGATCCACGGAGGCGGTGACCACGTGCACTCCGGCGATGCCGCCGTTGGTGGCGTACGCCTTCTGGCCGGTGAGCACCCACTCGTCGGTGGCCTCGTCGTAGACGGCGCGGGTGCGCATCGCGCTGACGTCGGAACCGGCCTCGGGTTCGCTGCTGCAAAACGCGGCGACGGCGGGCGAGTCGACGTCGCCGAAGCACTGCGGCACCCACTCGACCATCTGGTCCGGGGTGCCGGTGCCGTAGATGGCGGCGACGGCGAGTGAGGTGCCGAAGATGCTCAGGCCGATGCCGGCGTCACCCCAGAAGAGTTCCTCGCTGGCGATGGGCAGGGACAGCCCGGTCGGGTCGGCCCAGCAGGTGGCGAGGAACTCGAAGCCGTAGAGGCCGACCTTCGCGGCCTCCTGGATCACCGGCCACGGGGTGTCCTCGCGCTCGTCCCACTCGGCGGCGGCCGGGCGCACGACCTCGGCGGCGAAGCCGTGCACCCAGTCGCGTAGATCCCGCTGCTCCTCGTTCAGGTCGAGCGAGAACTCGGCCATGTCAGGCCTTGGGGATGTCGAACAGGTTGGCGATGTTGGCGGCGAGGCCCAGGTCGCCCTTGGCCTTCAGCTTGCCGGTCATGAACATCATGACCGGGTTGGCGCCGCCGGAGACGATCTTCAGGAACTCGACCGGGCCCATGGTGAGGCTGAGCTTCGGGTCGTGCTGCGGGGTCTCGTTCACCTCGCACTTGCCGTCGGCGATGGCCACCTCGTAGGTGTCGCTGCCGCCGTCCGGGCGACCGGTGATGATCCAGTGGATGACCGCGTTGGTGGAGCCGGCCCGGTCCGCGCGGAACAGCGACGGCATCCGGCCGAACACCTCACCGAGGACCTTGCCGCGCAGCTCGCCGGCCATCACCTGGGCGATCTTGTCGTCCGGGGTGGACTTGACCAGCTGGGCGAACTCCTTGGGCCCGACGTTGGCGAAGTTGGCCGGGTCGAAGTCAGTCATGAGACGCGCCTTCCGGAAGATTTGGCTACTCGTGCGTAACCCTACGCACGAGTAGGTATGCTCGCAAGGTGTCCACGCCCCCCGCGTTCAAGCGCCTACCGCGCGCCGTACGCGAGCAACAGATGCTCGACGCGGCCGTGAAGGTCTTCTCCCGGCGCGGCTTCCACGCCGCCAGCATGGACGAGATCGCGGAGGACGCCGGCATCTCCAAACCCATGGTGTACGCGTACCTCGGCACCAAGGAGGAGCTCTTCGTCGCCTGCCTGCACCGGGAGGGGACCCGGATGATGCAGGCCATCGCCGGCGCCGCCGCCCCCGACCTGCCGGCCGACGAGCGGCTGTGGCGAGGGCTGAAGGCGTTCTTCGGCTTCGTGGGCGCACACCGCGACGGCTGGGCGGTGCTCTACCGGCAGGCCCGCGGCGAGCAGCCGTTCGCCGGTGAACTGGCCACCATGCGCGCCCGGCTGGTCGAGGTGGTCGCCGGGATGCTCGACCACGCGCTGCGCGAGGAGGGTCGCGAGATCGCGCCCACCGACCTGGAGGTCGTCGCGTACGCGCTGGTCGGCGCGACCGAGTCGCTGGCCGACTGGCTCGCCGACCACCCGGAGGCCGACCCGGAGAAGACGGCCACCCGGATGATGAACGTGGCCTGGCTCGGCGCGGCCCAACTGCTGCACGGCGTCACCTGGCGTCCGCCGGTCGACTGACGGCCTCGGCGGAGACGGCGTCGGTGCCCGGCTCGCCGACCCGCGCCGCGCGACGCCCGCGAAGCCAGCGGGCCACCTCGACGATTGCCGTCACCGTCAGGGCGAGGCCCAGACCGAGCAGGAGACCCCGAGGAGGATCCTGCTCGAACGCCAGCCCGCCGACGTAGCCGACCAGCGCCGAGTAGAGCCCCCACGAGCCGGCGGCGAGCGCGTCGAAGGCCAGGAACCGTCGCCGGGGGAATCGCACCGCGCCCATGGTGAGGGTGACTGCGGTCCGGCCGCCCGGTACGTAGCGGGCCACGGTGAGAATCAGGCCACCCCGCGTCGCGATTCCCCGACGGGCCCGGTCGATGGCCCTTGAGCGTCGACCGTCGGGCGGCAGCCGGCTCAGCAGTCGCGCTCCGCCGCTCCGCCCGATGGCGTACGAGACGTGGTCGCCGACCAGTGCCCCGGCGGCGGCCACCAGGATGACCGCGGGCAGGTACGGCGTTCCCGAGGCGGCGAACACCCCGGCCGTGATCACCGCAGTCTCGCTCGGCACCACCGGAAAGAAGCCGTCGAGCACCGCGATCGCGAAGAGCGCCAGGTACACCCAGGGCGAGGACATCGTGTCGTGTAGCAGGTCGAGCAGATCCATGATGCTGATGCTGCTGCGCGGCGTGGCCCCCGCCATCGGCCAGTGGTCAGGCGCGCGCCACTACTTAAGTAGCTGTCGGCCCGGACGGCGGCTCAGGGTGTTCCCCCACCGCACCCCCGTCCTGTGCCGAGAGGCGGGCCGGCCCGTCCACCAAGCCTTACGCTCGCTGCGTGGCATCCACCGCCGTCACCGTCTCGTGGGCCGCCCTCCAGCGGTACGCCCCGGTGCGGCTCGCCGTCCGGCGGTACGCCTCGCTGCTGCTCGCGGTCGTGGTCGGGGGAGCGGTGTGGGCCAGCGCGGCCGGTGACCTCGGGGTCCGCTCGCCGCTGCCGGGCGTCGTCACGCTGGTCCTCGCCGTCGCATCCGGCTGGGCCAGCGGCGCCGTCCGGACCCGTCGCTGGCCGTTGTTCCTGGTCGCGGCGGTTGGGTGGCTGGTGCTCGCCGCCGCGGCGGCCGGGGTGGTCGCCTCGTACCAGGCGGGGGTGCGGCTGCGGGGCCGCCGACTCGCCGGCTACCTCGTCGGTGTCGCCGTGGTGCTCGGCGGTGGAATCGTGGTCGGGCAGCAGGTGGGCGGCGTACGCCGGATCACCACGGCCACCACCGGCAACGTGCTCCTGCTCGCCGTCTGCCTGGTCGGGCTTCCGTTGCTCTTCGGCCTCTGGATCCGTGCGCGTCGGGACACTCTCGCTGCTCTGCGGGACCGGGCCGAACGGCTGGAGGGCGAGCGGGAGGCCCACGCCGACCGGGTCCGCGCCGAGGAGCGGACGCGGATCGCGCGGGAGATGCACGACGTGGTGGCGCACCGGGTCTCGCTCATGGTCGTGCACGCCGGGGCCCTGGAGGTGACCGCCGCGAACCCGGCGACCGTCGAGACCGCCGCGCTCATCAGGACGACCGGCCGGGCGGCGCTCACCGACCTGCGTGAGGTGCTGGGTGTGCTCCGACAGGCCGAGGCAGCCGTGTTGCCGGAGCGGGGGCTCGACGCGCTGGACGAGCTGATCGGGGAGTCCCGTGCCGCCGGTCTGCGGGTGTCCCGGGAGGACGAGGGCGTGCCGACTGCACTACCCGCCACGTTGGGGCGCACCGCGTACCGGGTCGTCCGCGAGGCGTTGACGAACGTGCGCAAGCACGCGGCCGACGCGGAAACGGTCGTTCGCCTGCGCTACCTCCCCGACGGGCTGGAGGTCGTCGTGCGCAACGGTCCGTCCGCGAGCGGGCCGGAGCTGCCCGGTGCCGGGCAGGGCCTGCTCGGGCTGCGGGAGCGGGTGGAACTGCTCGGCGGCCGGCTGGACGCGACGCCCGTCGACGGCGGTTTCCTGGTCCGGGCCCTGCTCCCGCTCGCGGGTGTGGCGTGATCCGGGTGCTGGTCGTCGACGACGAGCAACTCGTCCGCGCCGGGCTGCGGTTGATCCTCGAGGCGGCGAAGGACATCACCGTGGTCGGCGAGGCGGCGAACGGCGCCGGCGCGCTGGAGCAGGCCCACCGGTTGCGCCCCGACGTGGTGCTGCTCGACGTGCGGATGCCGGGCGTCGACGGGCTGACCGTCGCGCCGGACCTGGTCGCCGCCGGCCCGAAGGTGATCATGTTGACCACCTTCGACCTCGACGAGTACGTGCACGAGGCGCTGCGTGCCGGTGCGGTCGGCTTCCTGCTCAAGGACACCCCGCCCCACGAGTTGGCCGCCGCCGTCCGTACGGTGGCCGCCGGGCACGCGATGCTGGCCCCGACGGTGACCCGGCGGCTGATCAGCTCGTTCGCCGAGCGAGGTCCGGCCCGTCGGGACGCGGCTCGCGAACGGCTCGCCGCGCTTACCGGACGGGAGTTGGGCATCGTGCGGGAGGTGGCACGCGGGCACGGCAACGCGGAGATCGCCAGGCGGCTGACGATGAGCGAGGCCACCGTGAAGGCGCATGTCAGCCGGGCGCTGGCCAAGCTGCACGTGGGCAATCGGGTGCAGTTGGCGATCCTGGTGCACGACGCCGACCTGCTGTGACGGGTCCGGCCGTCAGCGTCGGGCGGCGCGACGGTGCGCCTGGCGGCGTAGCCACCGGATCCCCTCCAGGCCGAACGTGACGACCAGCGAGAGCCCCACGCCCACCAGCAGGCCCTTCACCGGATCACGTTCGAAGGCCAGCCCGCCGAAGTAGCCGAGCAACCCGCAGTACAGCGCCCAGGTGGTCGCGCCGATGCTGTCGTACAGCAGGAACGCCCGGCGGGGATAGCGCACCGCGCCCATGGTGAGGGTGACGGCGGTCCGGCCGCCCGGCACGTACCGGCTGGTGGTCAGGATCATTCCGCCCCGGCGGTCCACCGCCCGTCGGGCCCACTCGGAGCTGGCCCGCCGCCGACTTCCGTCAGGTAGTCGGGCCAGCCGGCTCGCACCGCCGCCACGCCCGATGGCGTACGAGACGTGGTCCCCGACAAGCGCGCCGACGGCGGCGCTGACGATCACCAGCGTCAGGCTGGGGTGCCCTCCGCTCGCCGAGAGCACCCCAGCGGTGATCACGGCCGCTTCGCCGGGCACCGCCGGAAAGAACGCGTCGACCGCGGTGAGTCCGAAGATCACCAGGTACACCCACGGCGAGGTGACCGTCCCACGGAGGAGGTCGAGCAGGGCGTCCATTCCCCCATGCTCGCCGGGTAGGGCCGGCCCGGTGGCCGAGTCGCCGGAAGACGCCCTCAGCGCGTGCTGATCAGTGCCGGGCGGTTGAGCAGCGGACCGCACGGGATCTTGTCGTCGGCGGTGGGCCCGTGCGAGGTCAGCACCACCGGCGTGGCCAACGCCGCGCCCACCGCCTCGGCCCAGTCGGCCGGAGCGTCGTCGTACACCGGGCGGGACCGTAGCAGCCGGTCGGTGAGCGCGGCCTGCCGGTCCAGGTCGCCGGGCGGCCCCGGGGTGAGCCGGTCGCCGGTGTCGTAACGACGGCAGATCCGCAGGTCGGGACCGGCGAGGTCGAGGTGGGTCAGCGCCAGGCCGTCGACCCCGCCGGCCGCCGCGAGGGCGTACCGGTGGGCGACGGCGTCGAAGTGGCCGAACCGGAACCGGCCCTGCCACGGGTTCGTCGGGTTGTGCCCGTCGACGAAGGGCAGCGCCGGGTCCTCGGTCACCAGCGGGCCGGGACCGTGCCGGGTGGTGACGGTGCGCAACACGCCGATCCGGGTCACCTCGCCGGCCTGTCCCGCCTCGGCGAGCAGACGGTCGGCGTTGTCGAAGGTGGTCGTGCTCCAGGTCGTGTACGGGTGGAAGCCGTGCCACTCGTCGAGCAGCACCCCCTGCGCGCCCTCGAAGACGCAGGTCCCCGAGCGCAGCGCCCCGGCGAGCCAGGTCCGGTCGACGATGGCGACCCGCCCGGCGAACCCGGTGAACGCGGGCAGGCAGTCGTCGACCGGCGGTGCGTCCAGCGGGCCGAGTTCGGCGGTCAGCCGGTCCCGCAGAACCGCCAACCGGCTGCGCAGCACCGCGGGATGCCGGCAGTCGGCGACCCGGGGGGCGTCGTCGGGGTGGGCGAGGCCGTACGCGACGGTCTCGCCCACCCCCAGCCCGCAGGAGCCATGCCGGTCGGCGCCCCGGGCGATCTCCCGGGCCTGGTTGGCGGCCCGGTGGTACGGGGTGGCGAGCAGCGCCTCGGCGTCGACGGTCAGCCGATCCAGCGCGTCGGGCACCCCGACCGTGGCGAGATGGTCGGCCTCGGCGGCCAGGGCCAGCGGGTCGACCACCACGTGCCGGGACAGGTGCGTCCCGACGCCGGGGTGGAACGTGCCGGCCCCGAACTGTGCGAACGTGTGGTGCCGCCCGTCGCGCAGCACGACGTTGTGTGCCGCCTGCGCGCCCCCGTTGAAGCGGACCACGGTGTGCACCGGGCGGGTGGCGCAGAGCCAGTCCACGACCGTGCCCTTGCCCGCGTCGCCGTACCCGAGGTCGACCACCGCCACGTGCCTCACAGCCTCTTCACCCCGGCGGTGGTGTCGCGGAACGTCGGCAGCGTCGACACCTCGGCCCGCCGACCACGGCCGAGGCGGGCCAGCACCTTGGAGACCGTCCCGGTGGCACCGGAGCCGGCGCGATCCAGGTGGCGCAGGCCCTCGTCCAGGTCGATGGCCTGCTCGCCGAGGCCGATGGTGACGGCGATCGTCTCGCAGACCGCGTCCAGGTCGTCGAGCACGACGGCGTTCTGCCCGAGCAGGTCCCGCCAGAAGTCGAGCACCTTCGTGTTGCCGGCGTAGCTGCTGCCGGCGGGGAGCAGGTAGTAGGTGTCCCACCGCCGGGTCACCTCGTCGACGATCTGGCGCAGTGCCACGTCCTCGCCCAGGTCGTCACCGATCAGAGCGGCCACCTCCCGCGCCTTGACCCGCTGGTACGCCAGTTCGTCGCCGATGACGAACAGGTAGCCGCGCCGGCCACGCTTCTCCCAGTTGTCGGTGACGGTGTGCCGGGCCATGAAGTACAGGGCCAGCTCGTACGACTCGCTCATCTGCCCGCCGCCACCACCTTCGAGGACGATGCGACCGAGGTCGTCGTCCATCCGGTTGTCCGACTCGAACTGGCCCACCTGCAAGGGCACCCGGTCGCAGGTGGCGTCGCCGATCGCGCCGAACATGATCTGCGGGTCGCTGGCATAGCCCTGCCGTTGCAGCAGCCCGAGCAGTTGCGGCAGCTTGGTCTGCAGGACACGCGGCACCATGCGCATCGAGCCGGTCACGTCGAAGAGCACCGCGACGGGCGTCGAGCGCGGGTGTTCGGCGGAGTCGCGGCTCTCCCGGGTCGCGTCGCGGGGGTCGAGCGCGGGGTGCACGGTCCGGGCCCCGCTGTCGCTGTAGGAGAACGCGCTGCGGCCGGTGGAGCGCCGGTAGCGGTCGGCGGCGTCGTACACGTCGGTGGACCAGGTTCCACTGCCCATGACAGCTCCTTTAGAGGGTGAAGGGTCGGAAGGTGCGTGGCCCGTAGAGCCGGTCCAGCACCTGGTCGAGTTCGCGCAGCAGGCCCCAGGCGTCGTCGGGCCGGCCGCTCAGGGAGGTCTGCCGACAGCCCTGCGCGAAGACGTCCAGCTCACGAGGTGCGCGCGGCCCCATCAGCCAGCTCATGCACGCGCTGGCCATCGCGAGGTCGGTGCCCGGACCGCAGGGCCGCCTGCGCAGGACCTCCTGCGGGTACCAGTCCTCGTGGTCCGGAACGAGCGCCGGGACCCTGCTGCCGGTCGGGGCCGAGAAGCACCAGTCGACGAGCACCACGCCGTGGCCGTCCGGCTCGATCAGCACGTGTCGCGGCAGGACCGCGCCGTGCACGATGCCCGCGCGGTGGGCCAGGCCGAGCGCCACCAGCAGCCGCCGCCACATCCAGGCCGCGTCCCGGGCGTCCAGCCCGTCGGGGTACGCGCGCCGCACCGCGTCGAGGTCGTGCAGGCCGGGCGCGGTGGCGAGCACGTTGATCCGGCGTTCCGCGCCGGTCGCGGACTCGCGGTGCGCGAATTCGTCGACGAGCCGGGGCACGTACGGCAGGTAGCGCGGGTCGCCGCGCTCGGCGATGGTGTGCAGCGCGTGTGCCTCACGCGCCATCAGGTCGTTGTCGGTGGGCCGCCGGGGGAGCTTGAGCAGCCGGTCGTCGCCGACGTCGTACAGGTCGGCCAGGTCGCCCGAGTGCGCCGGCGTGCCGAGCCGGTAGTCGCCGAGGACGGTGGTCCGCCGGGCCTGCCACCGGGTCGTCACGTGGACGAACGCGTCGAGGGCGTCGGCGCGTACCCCCGGGTCCGTCGGCAGCCGGTCGGGGTGCAGGGCCGCGACCAGCTCGCGGTAGCGGCGGGCCGGCTGGTCCGCGCCGAACAGTTCGGCGTCGGTGCGGGCGGCCGTGACCAGGTCGATGGCCTCGGCGGTCCTCATCGCACCGTCTCCTCGCGGGCCGGTCGCAGCAGCGCCGGGTGCAGCAGCCGGGCGTCACCGGCCCGGTAGAGCCGTGCGCGGGGGCCGCCTCGGGCGCCGCCGCGCTCGGTGCTCGCGCCGGTGCTCTCCACGAAGCCCGGCACGGAGAGCACCTTGCGGTGGAAGTTGCCGGCGTGCAGCGGGTGTCCCCAGACCGTCTCGTAGACGGCCCGCAGCTCGCTGATGGTGAACTCGGCGGCGAGGAAACGCGTGGCCAGCGGGGTGTACTCCAGCTTGGACCGGGCCCGCTCCAGCGCGTCGTCGATGATCCGGCCGTGGTCGAAGGCGAGCTGCCGGCTGGTCAGCGCCGAGACCGGCAGCCAGCTCGCCTCGTCGGCGTCCGAGCCGGCGGCGGCGTCCGGCAGGTCGGGGGCGAACGCGAGGTGGGCGATCGAGACGACGCGCATCCGCGGGTCGCGGTCGGGAGCGCCGTAACTGCCCAACTGCTCCAGGTGTACGCGTCGCAGCCCTTCACCGCCGAGCCCGGTCTCCTCGGCCAGCTCCCGTCGGGCGCCGGCGGTCAGGTCCTCCTCGGGGTGGACGAAGCCACCGGGCAGCGCCCAGTGCCCCGCGAAGGGCGCCTGGCCGCGCCGGATGAGCAGCAGGTGCAGTTCGCCGTCGCGGATGGTCAGCGCCACCACGTCGACGGTCACGGCGACCGCCGGGTAGTCCCGGGGGTCGTACGCGGCCAGGAAGTCCTGCTCGTCAACCATGTCTCTCTCAATCTGAGAACATCTCGCTGTGAGAACAACTTAGCGCAGACGTGTGCCCCTGCCAACCCCTTGGATCGGATCGGCAGGGGCGCGTCAGCGCACGACACCCGCCAGGTGCGGCCGGCCACCCGAGTCGTGCAGGGCGAACCCGTTGTCCGGCAGGAGGGCGAAGTTCACCGTGCTCGGCAGCGGTACGGGCAGCTTGAAGGCCACCTCGACGGTGTAGGCGTCCGGCAGCCGCGTCTCGAGCGCGGCGACGCATCGCGCCTTGCTCCACATGCCGTGCGCGATCGGTTGGCGGAAGCCGAACAGTCGCGCGCCGAGCCGGGAGGTGTGGATCGGGTTGTGGTCCCCGGAGACGCGGGCGTACTCGGTGCCCACCCGGGGCTCGACCCGCCACCGGGCGGTGGCCGTGGGCGGTGTCGGACGTTCGCCCCGCTCGCGCCCGCCGGGTGTGCGCTCGCGACCCAGGTACGTCGAGACGCCGCGCCAGACCTCCTCCCCGTCGACCGAGCCGACCAGCACCACATCCACCTGCCGCCCCCGGTCGTGCGGGCGCAGGTCCTGGGCGTACGTCGTGAAGTCGAGGACCTCGTCGGCGGTGATCGGGCGGTGCGTGGTGATCCGGTTGCCGACGTGCACCACGCCGGTCAGCGCGATGGGAAAGCCGGGCGTGGTCATCAGCCGCAGGGCCAGCGGAAAGCCCAGGATGTGCGGGTACGTCCCGGGCAGCCGGTCGGTGAGCCGAAATCCGCACACCCGGTCGTAGTCGGCCAGGTGGGCCCGGTCGACCCGCACGCCGCGTACGGCGAACTCGACCGCCGGCAGGTCGTTCCCACGGCGCCCCCGGCCGACGCCCGGCAACGCGCCGAGCACGGCCCGCCGGTAGAGCGCCCCGGCGGCCGGCATCCGGGCCAGCTCGACGCGCTCGCGGCCACCCGTACCGGCCGGCCCGTGAGCGCTGAGATCGGTGGTCACGTCGGCCGCCGAGCCGCTCAGGTCGGTGGTCACCTCTGCTGCCGACGCGCTCAGGTCGTGCGTCCGCTCGACGCTCGGGTCGGCGTCGGCGTTGGCGTCGGCGTCGGCGGACTCCGGCCGGCGGATCGCGTCCAGGGTCTCCCGCGACAGGATCTCGGTCGGGCCCTCGATCAGCTCGTGGACCGACAGGTCATCCGGCTCTCTCTTGCGGCCCATCACGCCCCCAGCAGACTCTGGCCGCAGACCCGGACGACGTTGCCGCTGATCGCGCCGCTCGCCGGCCAGGCCAGCCAACCGATCGTCTCGGCCACGTCGACCGGCAGCCCACCCTGGGCCAGGCTGTTCATCCGTCGGCCCGCCTCGCGGACGACCAGCGGAATGCGGGCGGTCAGTCGGGTCTCGATGAAGCCGGGAGCCACGGCGTTGACGCTGATCCCCCGGTCGCGCAGGGTCGGGGCGAGCGAGTCGACCAGGCCGATCACGCCGGCCTTGCTGGTGGCGTAGTTGGTCTGCCCCCGGTTGCCGGCGATCCCCGCGATCGAGGACACCCCGATGATCCGCCCACCGGCCGGGATCAACTCCCGTTCCAGCAGTACGTCGTTGATGCGCTCCTGACTGGACAGGTTGACGTCGATGACCTGGTCCCACCGGTCGGCGTCCATCCGGCCGAGCGTCTTGTCCCGGGTGATGCCGGCGTTGTGCACCACCGCGTCGACGCGCCCGTGTCGACTGGCCACATGGTCGGCGAGCCGGGTCGGCGCGTCCGGGGCGGTCAGGTCGAGCTGGACCGCCGTACCGCCGATGTCGTTCGCCACGGCGGCGAGAGCGTCCCCGGCCGCCGGGACGTCCAGCGCCACCACCTGGGCGCCGTCCCGGGCGAGCACCCTGGCCAGGGCCGCGCCGATCCCCCGGGCGGCACCGGTCACCAGGACGACCTGCCCGTCCAGTGGGCGGTTCCAGTCAGCCGGGGCGGTCGCCGCGCCGGTGCCGATCCGGACGACCTGCCCCGAGACGTACGCGGACCGGCCCGAGAGCAGAAACCGGAGGGTCGATTCGAGGCTGGTGGCGTCACCGTCCCGAGCCACCTGGACGAGCTGGGCCGTGGTGCCCCGGCCGAACTCCTTGCCGATGCTGCGGACCAGCCCTTCCAGGGCCCGCTGGGCGGTCGCCTCGCGCGGGGTCGGGCACTCAGCGGGCGGGGTGCCGAGCACGATCACCCGGCCGCTGGGCAGCAGGGTGCGGGCGTGCGGGTGAAAGAAGTCGTAGAGCTGGCGCAGTTGCGTCGAGTCGGTGATGCCGGTCGCGTCGTACACGAGAGCGCCGAAGCGGTCCTGCGCAGCGGCCGTGCCACTGTCGCGCAGCTCGACCCCGGCGGCGGTCAGGATCGTCCGGACCGGCTCGGCGAGTCGGCCGCCGTCGGCCGCGCCGAGCAGCGCCGGGCCGGGCAGCAGCGGGTCGCCAGGCTGGTGTCGGCGCAGTCGCGGCGGATCGGGCAGCCCGAGACGCTTCACCAGCGTGCGGCCGGCGGCCGATTGGACGAAGCTCGCGTACCTGTCGGTCATGGGCGTAGCCTACTGGCGAGTAAGGTTCGAGCAACACTTGGCGAGGAGGCGGATCGTGCAGAGCATCCGGAGGGTCGCGGTCATCGGGGGCAACCGCATCCCCTTCGCCCGTTCCAACGCCCGCTACGCCGACGCGTCCAACGCCGACCTGCTCGGCGCGGCACTCGACGGTCTGATCGCCCGGTACGGGCTGGCCGGTCAGCGGGTCGGTGAGGTGGTCGCCGGGGCGGTGCTCAAGCACTCCCGCGACTTCAACCTCACCCGCGAGGTGGTCCTCGGGTCCCGGCTCGACCCGCACACCCCGGCGTACGACATCCAGCAGGCCTGCGGCACCGGCCTGGAGGCCGCGATCCTCGTCGCCAACAAGATCGCCCTCGGTCAGCTCGACGTGGGCATCGCGGGCGGTGTCGACACCACCTCCGACGCGCCGCTCGCGGTCAACGAGGACATGCGCCGTACGCTGCTCAAACTCAACTCCGCCCGCACGGTCGGCCAGCGGCTGAAGATCGCCGCGAAGCTGCGCCCGCTCCAGCCGTTCAAGCCGGACATCCCCCGCAACGCCGAACCGCGTACCGGCCTGTCGATGGGTGACCACGCCGCCCAGACCGCGCTGCGCTGGCAGATCGACCGGCGCTCCCAGGACGAGTTGGCACTGCGCTCGCACCAGCGGCTCGCCGCCGCGTACGAGCGGGGCTTCTTCGACGACCTGATGACGCCGTACCTGGGCCTGACCCGCGACCAGAATCTCCGCCCGGACACGAGCGTGGAGAAGCTCGGCGCGCTCAAGCCGGTCTTCGGCACCCGCGGCCCGGACGCCGAGCAGGCCACCATGACCGCCGGCAACTCGTCGCCGCTCACCGACGGCGCGTCGACGGTGCTGCTGGCCAGCGAGGATTGGGCTGCCGCGCACAACCTGCCGGTGCTGGCCTGGTTCAGCTGGTCGGAGACGGCGGCCGTCGACTTCGTGCACGGCGACGAGGGCCTGCTGATGGCCCCCGCGTACGCGGTGCCCCGGATGCTGGCCCGCGCCGGGCTCACGTTGCAGGACTTCGACTACTACGAGATCCACGAGGCGTTCGCGTCGCAGGTGCTGGCCACCCTCGCCGCCTGGGAGTCGCCGGAGTTCTGCAAGGACCGGCTCGGCCTGGACGCCCCGCTGGGCGCGATCGACACCGACCGGGTCAACGTCAACGGATCGTCGCTGGCCGCCGGGCACCCGTTCGCCGCGACCGGTGGGCGGATCGTCGCCACGCTGGCCAAGCTGCTCGCCGCCAAGGGCAGTGGGCGCGGGCTGATCTCCATCTGCGCGGCCGGCGGCCAGGGCGTGACGGCCATCCTGGAGCGCTGAGCCAGAGCCCCACTGCGATGTCCCAATGTCTCTTTATAAAAGACATTGGGATATCCCATCCCGTCCGTGCTCGGTCACGAGCGGCGAGGCCGTGTCCAGCCGAGGAACCGGGCGTGCAGCTTCTCGGCGGGGAGGCCGGTAGGTCGACTGCCGCCTCCGCTAGGTGTAGACCCAGGTAGAACGTCAGCGACAATCGGTCGTGCGTGTACTCGATGAGCAGCCGACGTCGACGATTCGCGCACGGCCATTCCTGTCCGCAGCCGGCGCAGTTCCAGGTCGGCCGGACGGGCACGTGCGGCTTAGGAATCTCGGGCTGCGCCGTCCGCCTGGCGGGTCGTACGTGAAGGGCAGCCAGGCGCACCAGCACCCGACGCTGACGCGGACCGCCGGGCGCGTCCAACTCGATGCCCCGCAGGTGAAGCCAGATGCCGTTGCTGTGCCGCTCGCGTCGACCCACCTCGATCACCCGCAGGACCAACCGACCCAGCCCGTAGCAGTAGTGCTGCTCGTCTACAGCGACGACATCACCTACCCGGACGGTGGGCGGCCGGCAGCGGGTCACGACGCGATCCGGTATGCCAGCGGAGGGGCAAACGGCGCATCGAGCAGGCGATACCAGTCGAACGTCATCTCATGCTCCTGTCGGCATGGGCGGGACGCAGCAGCTCCCCAGGACCGCAGGGAAGTGCGGTCGGCGGGTGCCCGGCTATGGCGTAACCTTGCTGCCATACGCGAAAGGCAGCAAGGACTTAGGGTCGGATCGCTGGCATCTACTGTGGGTGCGAGAGAGATGGCCGGACGAGGCAGAGGAGCGGATCTTGAGTGACCTCGAATGGATCAGCGTCTCCACTCCCTACGTGACCCCGCGGCGGCCCGGCGAGGCCGAAGCCTGGGGGATGGAGGCCGCGCAGTACGGCGGAGTGGGTACGCAGCGTCTGCTCGACGTCAGCGAGATCATTCCCGCGGCGGAGTTGGCCGAAGCGCTGCACCTGGAAGCCGGTGAACCGGTGATCCAACGCCGTCGAATGATGTTGCTGGACGGGCATCCGGTGGAGTTGACGACATCCTTCTACCCGACGACCATCGCTCGCGGCACCGGCCTTGCAGAGTTCCGCAAAATTCGTGGCGGGGCAGTAACTCTGCTGGCCGAGCTGGGATACCGGCCAAGACGCGTGAGCGAGGACGTCTACACACGGAGGGCGACCGAGGTGGAAAGGTCGTTACTTCAACTACGTGAGGACGATTGGGTGCTTGGGCTGACTCGCGTGCTCAGCGCCGATGACGGCTTGCCGGTCGAACTGAGCGTCATGAGCATGATCCCCGGAGGCCGTCGCCTTCGGTACGAATCGTCGATCGCGTAGGGAGGCCGTTGTGACTCGCGGGAGCGATGACCGGCCTCGGCATGAGCAGATCGCCGCCGACATTCGAGCGCGGATCATGTCCGGTGAGCTGCCTTCCGGGTCGCAGTTGCCGTCGACAGCTCAGTTGATCGACCAGTATTCGGTGGCGAATGCGACCGTGCAGCGGGCCCTGACCTCGCTCAAGGCAGAGGGTTATCTCCACAGCCGGGTAGGCAAGGGGGTCTACGTCCGGG
The DNA here is from genome assembly GCF_049841635.1 of Micromonospora sp. DT44. NCBI lineage: Bacteria > Bacillati > Actinomycetota > Actinomycetes > Micromonosporales > Micromonosporaceae > Micromonospora > Micromonospora sp. DT44. The sequence goes on from NZ_JBNCKS010000068.1 coordinate 29,661, forward strand.
ACCGCCACCCGTTGGTCATAGCGGTCGACGCATACGTCCCGCCCGCACATGGTGGGTACACCTACCAACTGCTCGACGTGACGGAGGTGCGACCGCCCGCCGACGTAGCGCGGGCTCTCGGTATCGCGGACGACGAGCCCGCCATCCTCCGTCATCGCCTGCTCTCGTACGACGGCGAGCCGGTGGAGGTGTCGTGGTCGTACTATCCGGTCGCGATCGGCCGAGACACCGCTATCGCGTCGCGCAAGAAGCTCGTTGGCGGGATCCCCCGGGCACTCGCCGACCTGGGGCACGCACAGCGAGACCTCGTCGATCGGCTGTCCGTCCGCATGCCGACCACCCAAGAGGTGGAGATTTTGGCGCTGCCGCCGCAGGTGCCGGTGATCCGGCAGTTCCGGGTGATCCGCTCGGTGCACGGGGATCCGGTCGAGGTGTCAATCCTGATCAAGGGCGGTCACCTGCACGAGCTGACGTACCACCAGGAGGTTCAGCCGGAGAGCGAATAGCCGGCCCGGCGTGGCCCGTCATTTTGGAGCGTTGGACGCTCGATCGTCCCTTCCCGAGCCGACCGCCAGCAGGCGTTAACGAGCTGTTCAGGAGCTGGCCTGCTGGCGGCGGGTTTACCACGCGACGGTGATCGCTGCCGCGTCCTCGACGCGGCGCTGATCACTCCTGCGTGCGGAACGGGGCCGTATCTCCATGGAGTCCGTCGTCCCCGGGATGACCACCCTGTCGGTGGTCATCCCGATGTTCAACGAGACCGCTGTCATCCCGGCCCTGGTGGCCCGACTGCGCCCGGTGCTCGACACGCTCGGCGTCGACTACGAGGTGGTCGCCGTCGACGACGGCAGCGCCGACGACACCGTGTCGGTGCTCTTCGACCACGGCCGGGACTGGCCACAGTTGCGGGTGCTCCGGCTGCGGCGCAACAGCGGTCACCAGGCGGCGTTGACGGCGGGACTGCACCGGGCCGTCGGCCGGTGGATCGTGAGTCTCGACGCCGACCTGCAGGACCCGCCCGAGGCCATCGCCGAGATGCTGCGGGTGGCCCGGACGGACGGGGTGGACGTGGTCTACGGCGTCCGGGCGGACCGCAGCACCGACACGGTCTTCAAGCGCAACACCGCCCGCGCCTACTACTGGGTGATGCGGCGGATCGTGGGCGCCGACCTGCCCGCCCAGGCCGGTGACTTCCGGCTGCTCAGTCGGGACGTCGTCGAGGTGCTGCGGAGGCTGCCGGAACGTGCCCCGGTCTACCGGCTGCTGGTGCCGTCGCTCGGCTTCCCCAGCGCCGAGGTGCGCTACACCCGCGCGGCGAGGGCCGCCGGGGAGACCAAGTACCCGCTGCGTCGGATGGTGGCCCTGGCCTGGGAGAGCACGGCGAACTTCTCCGCCGCCCCGCTGCGCCTGGCCACCTGGTTGGGGATGTCGAGCTTCCTGCTGTGCCTCGCGCTGATCGCGTTCGGCATGGTCGCGCACGTCTCGGGCACCACCATTCCCGGCTGGACGTCGATGTTCGTCGCGGTGCTGCTGCTCAGCGGGGTGCAGTTGGTCTGCCTCGGCCTGCTCGGCGAGTACGTGGGGCGCATCTACGCCACCGTGCAGAACCGGCCCGCGTTCCACGTCGGGTTCGACTCGGCGCAGACCGCGCCGGAGGCCCTGACGAACCTGCCCGTAGTCGGCACCACCCGTGACTGAAACCGTCGCGGTCGCCGCCCCGGAGGAATCGCCGGTCCCGGCCAGACCGTCCCGCCACATCGCCGGCAGCGCCTTGGCGGCGCTGCCCTGGCTCGTCGTCCTGGCCCTGCTGCCCGTCGCGTGGTGGCGGATCGGCGTCGGGGGCCACGACATCGCCGGCTACGTCGCGTACTGGGCGGGCGCTCTCGTGCTGCCCGGCACGCTGGTGCACCGGGCGTTGCGCGGCAGCCGGGGCAACCTGCCCGAGGACCTCGGGTTCGGCGCCGCCACCGGTCTCGTGCTGGAACTCGCCGCCTGGGCCCTGGCGGCGGCCACCGGCCAGCAGCACCTGCTGCGCTGGTGGGCGGCACCGGTGGTGCTGCTCTTCCTGGCCGTGCCGC